>CASBRC010000165.1 GCA_949128015.1 Synechococcales cyanobacterium PMM_0003 | reverse complement strand
TTAAATATTTTGATTCGGGCTTGTGCGGAAGGATGCGATCGCAAAGTTGTGTACCCGATGCCGACCTATGTGCTTTACCGTACTTTATCGGCGATGCAACCTGCGGAAATAGTCGAAGTTCCTTATGGCGAAAATTTTCAGTTGCCGATCGCCGAACTCGTAGCGGCAAATGGTGCTGTTACTTTTATTGCTTCGCCCAATAGTCCATCGGGTCACATTGTGCCATTGGACGATTTACGCCAATTAGCGCAACAAGTATCAGGAATTTTGGCGATTGATGAGGCTTATGTCGATTTTGCAGAATATTCAGCGTTGCCATTAGTCCACGAGTTCGATAATGTGATCGTCTTGCGAACTTTGTCGAAAGGCTATTCCCTAGCAGGTTTACGTCTAGGTTTTGGCATTGCAAATCCTCAGCTTTTGTCAGGTTTATTTAAGGTCAAAGACAGCTATAACATTGATGCGATCGCGATCGCGATGGGTACAGCAGCTATGCGTGACCAAGAATATAAAAAAGCAAATGCCGAAAAAGTTAAAAACTCCCGCACTAAACTTTCTCAAAATCTTAAAAATCTTGGATTTACCGTATTCGAGTCTCACGGCAATTTTGTGCTAGCTACTCCGCCCAAAGGTAACGCTGAAGAGCTTTATTTAAAGCTCAAAGAAGCTGGGATTTTAGTCCGCTATTTCAATCAAGCAGGATTAGCTGACAAGTTACGGATTACAGTTGGCACGGATGAACAAAATCAAGCTTTGATCGATGCGCTAAAAAATTGATCGATGA
The DNA here is from genome assembly GCA_949128015.1 of Synechococcales cyanobacterium PMM_0003. GTDB lineage: Bacteria > Cyanobacteriota > Cyanobacteriia > Pseudanabaenales > Pseudanabaenaceae > Pseudanabaena. The sequence goes on along the minus strand of CASBRC010000165.1, from coordinate 7,504 downwards.
ATAATCGCTGAATAACAGTTCAGTTGCGATCGCTTAGCCATTTTCTGACAGCGCGGACAATGCTAGTACTATTTTCCGTCTCTGACATTCGTAAAAAGCTATCAAGAACAGCTCCAGAAATTGCCGTAAAAGTGAGGCTGAATTCACATTCTAAATAATTGCCATCTTGCAATTGGAAAATTTTTACGCTTCCATTGGCATAGCGCCATATTTCTGGAATTCCTAACTGCTGATAAACGGCAAAACTCCGCACACTAGAATTAGTGATGTCAATCTCAATTACTAAATCTGGCGGCGGATCTACAGAGATATCGATCGTATTACCGCGTATCCGATCAGCATTTTGAATATAAAAGCTAGAGTCAGGCTCTGCACCTTTCTTGATGTCATTACGATTTAGCGTGACTGAGCCAAATTCTTTTAATGGTAGATCTAATTCTTCAGCCAAAACGCCAACTATTCGTGCTAATAAGCGATTAATCGCTTCATGAAGGTCAGATGGCATCCTAATTTCTAAAACTCCTCGGTCATAAGCTAAACGAGCGGAACGACGATCGCCCATATCGACAAGCATCGTCTTATAGGTTTGCCAACTAATTGGCAATACCGCATTACGAACGATCGCTAACGAAACTTCTTGTTTATAGGATATGGGGGTAATAGTCATTTAAACATTTCGCAAAAAAATGGAGAATAGGAGGCTCGAACCCCTGACCTCTGCGGTGCGATCGCAGCACTCTACCAACTGAGCTAATTCCCCAACAGGCTATATATACTAGCATATTAGCTAAAAAAGGCAGCACTAAGTGCCGCCTTTTTTAGTTGTTGGATATAGGTGAGCGCGTCTCACCGTTTATCAAAAAACGAGTAATTTTTTGCTGATATCCCTCACCATCGGGAAACTCAACCACTAGCACAGGATTTTTAATTGTTTCAGATGGGATCTGGAGCATATATACATAATCACCGCTATGAAACTCAAAATAATTTCCTTGATTAGGATTGTAAGTTTTTGCAGTGAGTTTTATCCCTGTCGTCCCATTTTTGTTTACACTGCGATAGTAACGGGGCTGAGAAATATCCTTAGAATCAGCACAAATATAAAGTGAGTAGTCTTTGGTTTCTGCATAGGCAAGGATTCCTCCTGTGCCATCACAGGTTTTGTCATTGGCTAGCTCATTTGTTGAGCCAGTGGTTAGATTTTCTGCGACAGCTTTGCCTCCATTTACCTCAGCAAATATTGACAGAGATAGACCTAGGAATACAACCGTCAAAGACTTTTGGAAGATAGATTTAATTGAACGCATCTTAAAACCTCATACTTTGGCGATTTGTAAATACAGAGATGCTCATCACCCACCCATTATCGTAACAATGCTGAAAACTCTTGTAATCAGCAACTTTGCTTAAACTCCAAATAGAGGTGGTGGCGCAAAGCGCCGCCACCTCTATGATTAGAAATTGCTATAGTTAATCTCAAAGACTTGACAAGCATTGACTATGACCACGAGCCTCACCAACAACGAATCAACATTTCAAAAGATCGTGCGTCTTTTGCGTTGGCACAAACCCGCAGGAAGACTAATTTTGATGTTGCCTGCGCTGTGGGCAACAGTCGCCGCCGCCAAAACCCAACATCAATTACCGCCCATTGATTTATTAGGTGTGGTGATTCTTGGCAGCTTGGCTACTAGCGCCGCAGGCTGTGTAATTAATGATCTTTGGGATCGCGATATTGATCCACAAGTCGATCGCACTAAAAATCGCCCCTTAGCCGATCGCTCTCTATCAATTCAAGTGGGGATCGCCGTTTTATTGGTTTCAGGGTTATGTGCTTTTTTACTATCGACCTATCTCAGCCCTCTTAGTTTTGGACTCTGCTTTGCCGCCGTACCTGTAATCGCCATCTATCCAGCTTGCAAGCGCTTTTTCCCAGTACCGCAACTTGTCCTGTCGATCGCATGGGGATTTGCCGTACTGATTCCTTGGAGCGCCGTCACAGGAGGACTCGATCGCTATGCTTGGGAATTATGGACAGCCGTAGTTGCTTGGACAATGGGCTTTGACACGATCTATGCAATGAGCGATCGCGAAGATGATCTCAAGGTTGGGGTTAAGTCTAGCGCCCTCTTTTTTGGAAGATATGTCACATTTGCGATCGCAATATTTTTTGCGATCGCACTTGGATGCTTAATTTGGTTAGGTTGGGAAATTCAACTAGGTTACGCACACTACTTTGCTTGCTTGATTACAGGAGTAGTATGGATATGGCAATGTAACAGACTGAGCCAACCTGAAATTCTTAGCGAGTTATATCAAAAAGCCTTTGGTCAAAACGTCTGGATCGGCTTGATTATCCTCGCAGGGATGCTACCATCAGCCCTAGGACTAGGATAAACTCAGCTCCTCTAGTCCTACTCCTGATGCATGATGGCTAGCTAGCACCAGTCTGTTAATATCTAAATCATAGATAGTAGAAAAAAATACATGAGCAACATTACAGAAAAAATCCAAGAAGAATTAAAGCAAGCTAGAGAAACCTGCGAAGTCAGTGGTACTGCCTCTAAGGAATGTGCTGCTGCATGGGATGCTGTTGAAGAACTCCAAGCTGAGTCATCTCACCAAAAGCAGTCTAAGGGTAAAAACTCCCTTGAAGTATATTGCGATGATAACCCTGATGCTCTTGAATGCCGTTTGTACGAAGACTAAATCCTAAACAAAACCAAACCAAATAAAAAAAGGGGGCATATCGTGCCCCTTTTTTATTTGGTTTTGTGTCATCTTTCAATGCGAGAATTGTAATAATGTGGGACATCTATTAAGTTGCTAGAGAAATTTGTAGCCAATTGGGAATAGGGTATGAAACAAATGAGCGTTATGGACTTGGCAAAGCAAGGCGATCCCCATGCGATCGCATCTTTGATCAATCGATCGCTAGCATCTAAAGGCATTCATGCCGTAGCTGAACTTGAAGCAGAATGTTTAAAAATTTCCTTGCAGGCAGCTCAAATACCGAATCAAAAAGCAGTGGTGACAATTATTCATCGAGGCATGATCGTCTTGCAGGTCGAGCAGATCAAGCATGTCAAAATATTGACCTATCGCTCTGATAATAACTACTTAGCTTGGCAACATGACATCGATCTGGTTAACGAAGATATTGTTAACGAAACTAAACAACAACCATTAGCAACGCCACAAATTGCCAAGGATGCTAAGGTCGAACAAGCGCAAAATATGAATCTTGTTAGCAATCCCAAAGGAGTGATCCTCGTGCAAAAATTATCTCAAATTCAGCAAAACCTACAAGAATATCAAGACATTATTGTACGGTTCACTGATGAGCAGATTGGTACTGTGCGATGTTTGACTACGCTCACGGAATTAATTCAGGTAATTAGTCAGCCCAGTTTTTTGTTTGCGGCAGTTGCATCTAACCCTAATTTACGAAGTTTACTGGATACGATCGCTGAATCTAGTAAAACCGATCAGCATGGCGATCAAGTGATTACGAACCTATCGATATTGCAGCCTGGACAACAATGGCAAAAAGCCAAAATCCGTCTGGTTACCAAGATATTTTTAGAACCTGCTGAACCTGTTCAAGAGAATGAGCCAACTGCCCCACATCAAGGTATTACATTGGACTTGGCTGAAAGTAAGCCTGAAACAATTTCTAATCCAAAGCCTGATCTAAAGACTGATCCAAATCCACATATAGATTTGCACATTCCTAGTCCAGAAATCCCTCAAGATTATTCCGAAGATTTGATGGCGAATCTAGGCTCCGAATCTAATGTGGAAACAATTACCGCAAATTCACTGTTTGATGATTTCGCAGAATCTTCTTCGCTAAGTTCTCCACCAGTTCAAATCGTTAATGATATAACTGATAGTCCTGATTTTTCTGATTCTCTCTTTGATGACTTTATGAATGTGGATTCAGCAAGTAGTTATCGTGAAAGTGATGATTTATCTATTCTTCAAGTGGATGAGGCGGTAACACCAACAATAGTAGAAGATGATTTGTTTGACAATTTCTTGCCTAGCGATCGCACATCTGATCGATCTTTGGCATCGGATATAACTAACTTAGAAGCTGATATCGAGACAATTAAATCAAGAATTCCTAAGCAAAATCTGGATGAATTGTTACAACTAATGGATGAAGAAGAGCATATTAAATCTAACTCACAAGCTATTAATAAAAAAGATGATAAAATTCAAGTGAAACCAGATTTCGGAGCAACTACTATAGAACGTATATTAGGGAATATGGAAACTATTTCTCTCAATGGCTCAGATTCAACAGCTTCATCTGATTTTGTGACCTTGGAAGATCTTTCAGAAGACTTAAATTCCGTCGGTTTCTAAAACCAAAAAAGCTGTAGCACACACACAGCGTGCGCTACAGCTTTTTCAGGCTTAGTTTTTTTGCCTATCTACTTAGCCAATAGGTCATCATTTCACCTTTCCCTTTGACAGGAATCAGCCCACGTTGCTCACAATGGAATTGATCGTGGATACGGACATATGTTGCTTCAGTAATCTGAATTGAGTCCGCTATTCCCAATGATTCCATCCGACTGGCGACATTGACCGTATCACCCCATAGATCGTAAATAAATTTCTTCGTTCCTATTACACCTGCAACTACTGGCCCTGAATTAATCCCAATTCGCATCGAAATCTGGGTTCCTTTATACGACTTAACGTGAGAGATGGCTTCTTGCATATCAAGAGCCATATTTGCGATCGCAAAGGCATGATCGGCTCTTGGTTGCGGTAATCCACTTACCACCATATAAGCATCACCAATAGTTTTAATTTTTTCGAGTTTGTGGCGATCGCACAAATTATCAAATATCGAAAAAATGCGATTGAGCAGACCAACTACTTCCGTTGGCGACATGCTGCTTGACAGTTCCGTAAAGCCAACTATATCGGCAAATAAAACTGATACTTCTTCAAAGCCATCAGCCATTGATGCACGGCTATGCTTAAGCTTTTTGGCAATCGCCGCAGGCAGCATATTTAGTAATAAACTCTCAGAGCGATCTCTTTCGGCTTGAAGTTCTTGCTGTACGTGAATGCGCTCGGTCACATCGCGAAAATACCACACCATCCCATAAAATTTGCCTTCAGGAGAATGCACTTGTCCTGAATAGCAGTCAATCACACGGCGATCGGCGAGATTTATTTCTTGTTGAGTATATATTTCAGAGGAGTCATAGGCATTTTCAAGTGCCTCAACTAGTCCCTGTGGCAGTTGGAGATGATGTTGCAACAGGCTAAGTAATCCTCCATATTCTACAGATTGCAGCACAGATTCAGGAATCTGCCATAACTCACAAAATCGATTGTTATAACTAACAATCCGTCCTTGCTCATCTACCGCCAAAACTCCATCGATTGAGGCTTCACGCTGAGATTTTAAAAGTGAATTACTGCGTTGTAAAGCTTCTTCAACTTCTTTGCGTTGGGCAATATTTGATAATTTACGCGATCGCACAATTGCGATCGCTACTTGCTGACATAGCGATCGCAAAATTTGTAAGCATTCGGGTTGAAGTAACTTTTCGCTATAGTTTTCCTCTAAATAAATTGCGCCCAACAGTTCACCATCCTCACATAGAGGTATGCATAAAGCTGATTGAGGGCAATGAGTTAATAAATATGGATCTTCAGAAAAATGCGGTTCAGGATTGTCTTTATCCCAAATTGCTTCTGTGCGCGTGTCTAGCACATAGCGCACCATCGATATTGGCAAACTAGTATGGTCGGCACAATCAAGCGGTAATCTCGGCGCTGCTTCTAAGTTAGGCGATTGCTCAGAAATGGTCGCAGCAATTGTAAAATCTTCGCTGTCCGCTAAAACCACTACACCCGACTGTGCTTGCGATAGCTTTAGTAATACGTCAAGGCTTAAGTTGATTAGCCTGTCAACACTTAGTTCGCGCGAAATATCTAGCGCGGCTTGGAGTACTGCGGCAAGGTTAAAGCTTGACTGATTGCTATTATTCGTTGCGCTCATCAATTTCATCAGTGATTTTGAGGGCAAAGAATTGATTTGCGATCGTAATGGTAACAATTCGATACCTCAATCAAAGCCTACAAGATTTTTGCAATCTTAACCAACTTGATCAACTTATAGCATCAGACATTTTACTGAACAATTTAAAAATATGGTGCTATAAATCAACCGATCGCACAAAGATTTAATCTTGTCCATTGTCAGCATTCAGCAATTATCTAATGCGTGATATTTACGAAATGCGATCAACATGGGTTAATTCAGTATATTTTTGATCATTATACTAACAGGAGCAGTCCAGATGAAAAGACTAATTATTTGCTGTGATGGAACTTGGCAAAAGCTGGAAAATGCTGACGCTAGCAATGTCTTAAAGATTACCCAATCAATTCGGGCGACGGATGATCAAGGAATGCCACAAATTGTTTACTACGATCAAGGGATTGGTACTAACGGCGATTTTATTGATCAGTTGGGCGGCGGTGCTTTTGGTTGGGGTATCGATCAAAAGATTAAATCTGCCTACCGCTTTCTGAGCCTAAACTATCAAGATGGCGATGAAATCTATCTATTTGGATTTAGTCGTGGTGCTTATACAATCCGTTGTTTGGCAGGATTTATTTACTGCTCTGGATTGCTAAAACGTCAATATATTAATAAAGCTCCCCAAGCATATGAACTCTATCGCGATCGCACTAATGCGACTAAACCCAGTGGCATTCAGGCGATTCAATTTCGCCAAGATTATGGCGCTCACGTTCCAATTCATGCACTATGCTGCTGGGACACTGTAGGCTCTTTGGGGATTCCCGATTTAATTCCCCACTTTCCTCTGGATAACTGGCTCAACAAAAAATATGAATTTTTTGACACGAAACTCAATCGTTTAATCCACAATGCTTTTCATGCGATCGCGATCGATGAAATCCGTAAGTCATTTCCCGTTACTCCAATGGACAAGAGCGATGGCGCGACAACCAAAATCAATGAGTTATGGTTTGTGGGAGACCATGGTTGCATCGGCGGTGGAACTGATGCTACCTATGGCTTGTCGGATATCACACTGGATTGGATGATGGAGCAAGTTGAAAGAATTGGATTAGCCCTTGATCGCCAACTCGTTGAACATAAGCTCAATCCCCGTTTCGATACGGCTTTTGACAATAAACCGACTGGTATATTTCAATTGGATAAAGAAGTTTGGCGCAAAATGGAAGGAGATATTTCATCCTTGCATAGAACTGTAAAACAGCGTTGGCAGCATGATGCTAATTACCGCCCCAAAAATCTAGCGCATCTAAGTAAAGCTCTTGATGCATAGTGTTTTGCGCGCCAATTCAAATTTGAAGTGCAACATCTATAGATCTTGTCATAAGTGACCCATAAGGATATTCTGATATTTATCACAATAATAAGGATATCCTCATGAGCTATACACATCTTACCATTTCAGAGCGAGCAGAGATTTAC
>CASBRC010000164.1 GCA_949128015.1 Synechococcales cyanobacterium PMM_0003 | reverse complement strand
GTCTAGTGTTGGCTATCAAAAATGTCTAGTGTTATAGTCTAGTGTTGGCTATCAAAAATGTCTAGTGTTATAGTCTAGTGTTGGCTATCAAAATAGTCTAGTATTTTAGTCTAGCTTATATGTCTAAAAAATACTAGACAAATATAGGCTGTAGCTGCTAGCATAAATTTAGTACATAGCTAGACAAGAAAAGTTAACATGGCAGACAAAGAACGAATTCAACTCAATCTCCGACTGGACGGGTATCGTGAGCTTTTGGATACGGTAAAGGCTGAGGCTGAGGCTGCGGGCATTAGCGTGAATTCCTTTGTGATTCGTGCGCTGAAATCTGCGGTAGGGCAGCCCGCCGATACTAGACAAACCATTGCCTCGCAGACTGCCACAGTGATGCCTGCCAACCTTGAAGAAACACTCTTCCCGATGCTAGACAAAATGCTGGGCGATCGGCTGGCTAGCATCGAGGAACGGCTGGGAAAATTGAGGGCCTGAGTGAGTCGATCGCAGAGCCACTCAGGCCTGATGAGAAAATCGAAAAATTACGGCAGAGCCTAAAATTCACCGATGGGCTGCTAGTAGAAAAAGACGCAAGAATCGACACAATAACAGCAAGTCTGGCAACCGCATATCAAAAAATCTCCGCGATTGATAAGGAAGTTGAGCGGCTAGAATCCGAGCTCGCTGCCAAAAATCAAATAATCTCCGAGGCCTCTGAGCAAATTGCCAGATTAGAAGATGAAGCGGTCGAGTTTTTGGAAACTAAGAAGCTCTACAACGAAGCGATGCAGGAGGAAATTCGAGGCCGAAACAGCAGAGAGGGGTACGACCTACGCCAGCAAAAACAAATCTCCGACCTCAAGCATGAACTAGAAGATGCAAAGCTGACTGTGCAAAAACTAGGGGACAAAAACCGGGAACTAGAGCGCGGGTATGGCTTCAAGCCTAATCCCGTAGAGTCCGCCTTGCGGTTAGAAATTGGCGACTTGCGATCGGAGTTAGAAGCCTACAAGCAACAGCCAGACACCGACTTTGAACTACCAGAGCCGGCTGACCTACTCAATCAGTTAAAAGGATTAGTGGGGAAGAAGTGCGGCTCAACTTTGAGAGATATGCAGGTAGTGGTAGAAATTCTGAGAGGGGAAGATGGATGAGTATAAGTGGTGGGGAAAGGAGGGCGAGCCACCAGAAAACTTCAAAACTAAAAAACAACTGGGGGAATTAGGACTTTCGCCGTTGAAACCTTCGGGCATCATAAAAACCCAAAAATACGATGTACTACTTTACGACATCAACAACTCTGAATCCTGTCGCCCCAAGAGAAAGCCCACTCCCAAACAATTAGAAACCCTAGCAGCCAACCGTGAGAAAGCTCAAATCAAGCGAGATTATGAGAGATGGTACCGCGAAGTTGGATTCATCGAACGAGACAGAATAAGGGCGGTGAAGTGGGCGCGAGAACAATTAGCTCTGGATGATTGGGCGCTTCTCGACACCGAAACAACGGGATTATATGATGCGGAGATTGTAGAGATAGCGATTATCAGCCACACCGGAGAGGCATTGTTGAACACCCTGGTAAAACCTACCATCCCCATCCCCGCAGAGGCAGCAGCGATTCATGGGATAACCGATGAGATGGTAGCAGAAGCCCCTACTTTCCCCGAAATCTGTCCCCGCATTGCTGAGGTTCTGTCGGATAAGCGAGTATTGATCTACAATGCTGAATTTGATGTCGGCATTCTGAATTATTGCCAAAATCTGCATAAATTGCCGATTTTGGATATTCGATATCGATCCGAGTGCTTAATGGAGTGGGCATCGCAATGGCAAGGGAATTGGAGCAAATATCACAAGAATTATCGCTGGAAACCTCTCAATGGTGGGCACCGAGCATTAGGAGATTGCACGGCTGCCTTTGAATTGATGAAGTGGATAGCCGAAGATTCGGATCTGATGAACTGTCCCGTGCCACGACCTGGATGAGTTGTTGATAGGGGCGATCTGTAGAATTGATAGGTCGTTATTTGCAGCGGCGACACATTCCACCAAAAAGCCCCTGGTAGTTTACCGGGGGCTTTTGCTTTGTCATCAAATGTTAGTCGTCAGATACAAGGTCATCCATCGCTTCCAGCGCTTTGATAGCTTGCTTTAAAACAGCCTCGGCTTTCAAGGCTTCTGCCTCTAATTTTGTGGGAGTTTCGCCATCGGGAATGGCCGTCTTTGCCAGTCGCTTTTTAATTTCGTACAGAGCGGCGATATCTTTTCTGAGTTGGGAATTTTGCAGCATTTTGTATCCTTTGTTTTTGTTACGGGTCAATGTACGTTTTGCAGTCTCAGGACGGACTTAACATAGTAGCGCTCGGTTGTGTCTTACTCTGCGCTGAGAAACTTTTGAATTTCTGGGAGTGCAGCGAGCGAGCCATTATCGTAGTTAGCGATTAGCCACCTTAATAATGTTTTCCCGTGCTGAGAGTAACTGCGGTTTTTGTGTTCGTTTCCCTCTCTGCATTTAAGGATATTTTTGATGATATTCCTCACACTCTCCCCCGATTCAGCCGCAACGGACACGGACTCGAAAAGCTGCTCAGGAGTGTTTTCGGGATAGAATTCATGGCATCGCCGGACAGTCCAACAAAACCCGGACACCTTGCCCTGTGTGCTGTCTGGCAGTCCGTCGCTTGCCGGACTGTTGGAATCATCATCGCCACCCACGGGACTGTCCTGTGTGGATTTTGCACCCAAATCAAACTCCATCCCCCACGCCCGCTCTAAGTATTCAGAGTCTGAAATCGGCGGTTTTTCGGAAGTTTGAGAGGCTGTCTTTTGCGTTTGATAGTTCCGAAAATCAGTAATCTTAGATTCAATTTTCGGCACTTCAACCTCCACCCATTCATCGCTCCCATCTATCTTTATTTTTGCTCTACCAGATGCAACAGGCTGGCTTGTTTTCGGGTCGGTCGTGGGAATGAGTTCAATCTGCTGCATACGAGCAATTACATTCCCTAATCCCTTAATATTGCCGAAGCAAGTTTGGGTGTTGTTGTGCGTTACAAAGGTAACAGGCATTTCCTGTTTTCGACTTAAAGTGTTAGCTACTTTTACGAACTTGACTAACAACTTTTCATCATCGATAAAATCAGCATAAGTCGTCGCTTCTTCGCAGATAATACTAATTGCCTGCCCTTGCGCCCAAAGCTGTTTCCGCCAATCTTCTTCGGTAAAAGTAGAGGCACAAAATTCCGTGTACCGCTCCATCACTTCATTGACATACCAGCGCATCATTCGCTCAATTTCAGCGTAGGAATTGTACAGTTCTATCCCTTCCCAAGATGCCTGATTACTGTTCGGGTCGAACACGATTACTCGATACCCTAACAGCAATTTTTCTCGAACAAAGTACCGTACAATCCAAGATTTCCCCCCGCCCTGGTTGCCCCAAGAAAGGCAAGTTGATGATACAAAGCCTTTGATGTATGCGTACTTGCCTGGGTTGATTGTTGCCGACGTTACATCCTCCACCTTGTCGCTGGGGTTGGTCACTGAATCCAGGGTTTGTGTCCCAGACAGCAAAAATGGAGTTTTTTGCGATCGCAGAAAGTCCATATATTCGCGCTTTTTCTCGTCTGAGAGTCCCGCAGTCTCTGCGTCAAATACAGCTTCCTCAGCATCCATCGCAGCGATTTTGATGTCCGCTTCTCCCAAGACTTCGCACTGCTTAAGCACTACCGCCCGATCGTTGGCGACAGCCTCCAAGTCAGCTTGCAAGTGAACTTCCCCGATCGCGATGGGTCGGAAGCTTTCAAGCAATTCCGCACGGGCATTCATTTCGCCCTTAGCCAAGTCGCGTTTTTCTGCGATCGCCTCATAGTTGGCTAACTGGCGTTCGCTGTTCTGCAAGCTGCGGAACCCCGCGCTGGCAACCCCGAAACCAGCGGCAGAAAGCAGCATCCAGAGCGCCTTGTGCGGGTTTGTTGCGGGGATAGTTCTGCCGATTCTTACCTCTGGTGGCAAACCTTCAGCTTTCCATTTTTCAAGATGGTAGGGAGTTAGCCGGTAAGGCTTGCCAGATTTATCTTGACAACGTAGCGCTTGCTTATCTCTGATGCAGAGTTCCACCCGATCGCTCGCTGTACCCGAGAGCGCCACCGCTCCGCCGCCAATTCCCAGCGCCAGAGCTAAGCCGATTGCTGAAAATTTCGCAACTTGGGGCAATCCCTCAAAAGCCAGCAGCAATGCGCGGTTCGATCTTAGTAATTGAGCGTGTTTTTCGGTTAATGGGGTCATTGATTTTGCCCTCCTACTTCTTCGCCACGGCATTCACACTGAGCTCGCGCCCCAGGATTATTGAAGCGATATATGCGCTGGCATGAATCGCAGATTTCGCAGTCCAAGGCGGTCGCCGGTGCGAAAACGTACCAAGCTCCCGGAAATTCCACGATTTTTGTTTCTGAATCAAACCGCGCAAAACCGGAATTTGGTAGGTTGCTGTGCGATTTCATCACGATATTGCAGATGTGGATTTGCTCACCTTTTTCGAGTTTCATTATTTTCTTCCTTTAAGTGCAAGTACCAGGATGATTGCTGCAAGCGCGATCGATGGTAAATATTCGATCTGAATTCCGGTGGGTTTCTTCCCCGCAATTTTGATTTCTTGAATCCCAGAAATGATGCGGCCTTTTCCTTCAGCAGCCTGCTGGAATTCCCCCGCCGGTTCGCTGGTAGCGGCTATCATCCCCCCACTAATTCCAGCGCCCACAATGGCGGTAGTCCAGCGCCGGTGGGAGTTTCCCAGTTTCGCTCCGAGATAAATTCCATAAATCCCGATCGGGATGATAGAACCCCCGGCGACTTGCATGGAATGAAAAGCAAAGATTACCGCTGAGCCGAAAGCAATCGGTGCAGCTACCTCACTGAGATTTGCAGCATCGCGGTAGTTGCGCTCAGCGTTGGTTTCTGCGGGTTGCGTCGGTTCGATTGTTGGCGCTTTTTGTGGCTGAAATTGTTGCTGCTGCTGCTGTTGAGGTGCAGCTAATCCCCCTCCCACAAAGGAAAGGGGACTGCTGCCGGGTTGTAAATCGTACATCAGTCCCTCCTAGGATTAGTTTTTAAAAAATTGATTAAACCAGCCACCGAAACCTCTAGGTTGACCGCTGGCGCTAACGCCGTTGCTTGCGGATTGCCCCGCTGCGATAGCAACTGGGATTTGGTCGCGGATGCCCTGATTTGTTCCCAGAGTTGCCCGGTTCAGCAATGCCTGCCGCTTCTCCCTCAGTCCCGACTGAATACTCTGCCGCTTTTCCGCTACAACCCCCCGGTTTTCGATAGCCTCCATTTTGTTCTGGTGCCGCCACATCTCAGCTTGCAAATCTCCGGCTAATTCGCTGCCGATTTCAGCCAAACCGTTCTGGCGCTTGGCTTCAATCCTCAGCATGGCAGCCCGGTCTTTGGCATCCAGTAACTCCATCTCAGAACCGAATTCGGCATTGAGTTTGCGGATTTTGGCGATCGCGTTAGCAACCTTTCCACCAAATTGCTTTCTCAGTTCCGTCCAAGTAACTTGTCCGTCGGCGAGTTTCTGCATCGCCTCAAAATACTTCTGAGCATTATCTAGGAAAGGTTCCAGCAGTAGAGCTAGCTGTTCGGCGTTGGCGGCTTTGTCGGCGAATTCCTCTAAGCGGTTGACATCGCTCAGGTAGTACAAAATGTCGGATTCTACCCCGCCCCATGCCTGAGCTTTCTCATCAATGTAGGCACTGTGTCCGGCTGCGGGGTTCGTTATTGCGATCGCGCTTGAGTCTGAATTGTTGGTGCGTCCGAAGTCCATAGTATGATGTCCTTATATGTGAAGCCCCCAGTCAAACTGAGGGCTGATTCGATGGCCGGCGGGTTACTTTCTCAGGGGAAACCGTCGGCTTTTGGCTTGAATTTGGTTGAGTCGGTTGGATATGCGATCGGCTGCGGGATGCCCGATCGACTCCAAAGTTTTGCCAGCGCGGTAAGCAGTTCCCAGGGTTTCAGCTTGTTCGATCGGGACGCTGTTGGCGACATACTGGCACTCAGGGAAGGGCATTTCATCGCTTGTGCTGTCTATGCCATCGCCTCTAATCGGTGCATCTTCAGTAGCATTTAGTGTCGGTGGCTGGAGAATTTGCCAAATTCTCTGCTTGAATTCATCCTTGATATCGGGGTCAATGTCGAAGGTATTGGTCATAGTTTTCACTCCATTTGTTACTTGCAGTAAACTTTGAGCTCGCGAGACTCATTGGATTTTGGTAGCTCACGGGATGCTGCATTTAAAGCATCAAAGGCATCTATTCGAGTATCACTCTCAAGCCGAATTACTTGAGTCGTTTTTCCATCAATTACAACAAAAACATCTCGCTGATATTTCTTCATTTCTTTTACTCCCTTGACCCACCGAGATGTGGTTTGCGTTCGGTTGTTACGTCATTGCAAGTGATTTTTGTCCAGTCGTACCGACCTTCTGGGTTTTCTACTGTAGAATCCACAGCCTCTTGAGCAGTACGGGCCGGTACTTCAATCGTGCTTACTTTATTAGGCGATTGTTGCGTCACGATTTCAACATTAAATCGCTGATAATGAGGCTTGATTGGTGGTAAATTCATTTTGTCTGCCTTGAGTTAGTAAATTATTGTGTTTTCCGTTGTCTAGGATTCTTGTAAATCAGCTAAGCCGGCCCGAACTTCATCGGTAAATCCCTGTCTCACTTCAGCCGCAGCCTGTCGCCCTAATGTCCGGCCCAATTCGCGATAGTTGCTCAGCAGCCCAGATTTTAAGGAATTAATCGCGCTCAGATTGTTATCGGCGGCGCTGGCAGAGGAAACAGCAATTTGGTTGTGATGATCTAAAAACACGATGGCGCTGGATTCAGTAGCAGAATCGATTGCAGGTATTTTTTCAATCAATTTCCGCAGTTCCGCAAACTTTCCAGCCTCCAGCAACTCAATGGCATCAAGAGCCATCTGGGAGTATTCCGTGGCTCTGGCACTCCCTCTGCGTAGGGCTTTAAGCTCGATGTTGTAGATGTTTTGCAGTTTGGCGATCGCTTTCTGCAATGCCGCTTTGTTCAGTCCGAGAATGCTCTGAATTTGTCCGGCTGAGTACCAGCACTCAATCGATTCTTGTTCGTGGTAATCGATTTCTTCAACCTCTACGTCAATCACTGTCTGGCTTTCGAGTTCCATAGTTTAGTCTGTTTTGAGGGAATCAATTTGGAATCGATTTGGAATCGATTCGCTATGGGTGTATGCTAATCTATAAGTTGCTACTTCGTCAAGTATAAACTATCGGAAGTAGCAACTAACTCGTCTGCAAGTCCTTATGAAACAATGGAGAGAAGTTGCGAAATTTATTTTTAGTCACCATGCCCGCCAAAAAAGAAGACTCAGGTTACGCCGCGCTTAGGGGTCACATACCCAAAGATTTGTACAGGCAGTTTAAAATACTCTGCCTTGAGCGTGGCGTGGACAATAGTCAGGGGCTGGAAGACTTAATACGCGAGTATTTTGAGTTAAAGGATGGCGATAAATACCAAGATATTGCGCCAGTTAGCCCTGATCGCACCGCACCCCCAGAAACCAAACCCCCGTCAGCAACAAAAGCCAAGCGGGGTAAGGGAAACAAAGACGCTAGCTAATGTCTAGCGTCTATCTAGCTAATGTCTATCGTATGTCTAGCTAATGTCTATAAAGAGGCAAACATGACCGAATCAATCAAAGCAACTAGGGCAACAATCCAACTGAGCGATACCCTGTCGATCGACGGCTATATGCTGCCAGACGGGGATTTCAGGGCTGGCATTGTTGGAACATCCGTACTACTGGGTTATCAAAGAGACTGGTTTTTGGTACTACCCTCAAGAGCACCAGACAAGCTGAAAGCCTTGAAAGACAGTGGTTTTAGGTACGACCCTCAGACAGTATTTATACAGAGACAAGGTAGAGGTGGCGCAACAAAAGCACAAACTATCAGCCTTCGTGAACTTACAACCCTGATAACCTTCGAGGCACTCTCTGGCAACAAACGGGCGATCGCCTTGCAAGCCGCCTTTACCTTAGAAGGTTTGGACGGACGCTTCCGTGAGACTTTCGGAGTGCAACAGCGCACTGCTGATGAGCGTCGGCAGTTCTTTGGGATGACCTACGGGGAATTCTTGGAAGCTCTGGCAGAAAACCGAGAGGAATTAGAAGCGCTGCGGTTGCCGGGTGACGATTTGTACTACCCAGAGGCGGATGGAGAGGAGTAAGGAAGGGGGTGCAAAAGGGCCGCAAAAGGGCATCACGATCGCCAAGAAAAAGTAGCAAGAGAATCAGGAAGTAGCTTATGGCCTTTGACCTAGAGTTTTTCGATCGCCCGCTCGAACCGCCAGTGCCCACAGTCCCTTTAGTCTCTATGGAAATTGTGGATATTGGGGAAAGTTCGATCGACCAACTTGAGCCACACTGGTATCAAGTGCGATCGAGCCTACAATCTTTCAATGAGCAATTTTTCTGTGAGAGCTTCGGCGAGGCGATAGACTACCATAACTGGCTCGTAAGGTGGCATCTAGCAGAAATTGCGGAGTGGAATGCTGAGCCGGGGAACCGTGACTACCAGGAATCGCCTTATCAAGGTTTAGGATTGATTGACTTGAATCCAAGTAAAGTGTGTGAGTTTTGATGATGTTTAGTGTTTTGCTAGACAAGCAAATTACTAGAAAACAAAAAGCAAAGTCAATGAATTCGTCACTTTTGCTTACTGTTTTTGTTTACGCTTTTGTTGACAAAACCTAAACAAGCCTAATAAAATTCTCACTTTTGCTTACTATTCTGTTAAGAATTCTGTTGCTAAATCTTGTTTTTACCTATCGCACTAGGCAAAAGCAAGGTGTTAGTCAAACGGCCGCGTCAAGTTACCAGGCGATCGACACGGCAAAAGTGTCAGCCTCGCCTTGCCTTCTGTGATTTTTAGGCAGGGGCGATCGAACTGACTTTTTTGGTACTATAATGGCAGTATTATTTCCCAAAGGCTTTGTGAAATCATGCTGCCATCATTCGATTACAAAAAAGCCCGCTCTTTCTCCCTCCCTACTGAGCTTTCTGATGAACTCGACGAAGTTTGCGAGATACTAGGGGTGCAAAGATCAGGTTTTGTCAGTCAAGCTTTAGAAACCTATTTAAAGCATCTCAGAATGCAACTAGAAAAACTCGATGCAAAAGAAGAAACGCTCGCAGCGTAAGGCTTCGAGCGCTTTTAATTGTTTTCAATAACTAATACTTTTGTCTATCGAACTTTGGCGAGGGAGATAACAAAAGTAGATTAACCTTTATCAATCGGCATCCCAATAAGAGCACCGATTATCCTCATCATGCCACATATTGAGAAAAGAATAAAGCCCTATTTTTGGGCTGTTTTTGGAGCTCTTAACGTCTACCCCGCCATGCGTAGCAGCGTCCCCGCCGTCTGTAGCGGTGCGATCGAGCAAATTCTGAATTGTAACGCTATCCATAGAGTTGTCAAGCCCGCCAAGCCTTGTACTGATTCAATCATAGCACAATCTACACAATCCCCACAGACAAACCGTGGATTAAATGCAGGCATCTTTGAAGCGATCGGGGGTGCGGTGTAATGGATGTCCAACTAGACCGCAAGACGATCAACCTCGATCAAGTCAAACAGCAACTAGCAGCGCTAGGGTACAAAGCGGGCGATACCGTTTATACGCGGGCTTTCTACCCCAGTTCCGATCCCCGCAAAACCAATGACGCGGGGCGGAAAGCAGAATCCACTAGCACCGATAAAGTAGTCGAATTAGCTAGTAAGTTTCAATCCGAGGGGCGTGGTGTATATATCGTAGTCAACGGTGGCGGACACAACGACAAAGCCGTTGCAACAACTCGCGCCGTATTCTACGAACACGATAATTTAGACAAAGCCACTCAAACCGACCTGTGGAGAGGTTTGGGACTGCCAGAGCCGACGCTGCAAATCGACACCGGGGGGAAATCGATCCACTCGTACTGGGTATTTGAAGAGTCTGTTGAGGTTGAAAACTGGCGATCGCTCCAAACCGACTTACTAGAGTTTGCCGATGCCGATCGTGCTTTGAAGAATCCCAGCCGAGTAATGCGTTTAGCGGGGGCGTGGCACTCAAGCGGTAAGCAATCCCTAATTATCGGCAACTCCGATAATCGCTACAGCTACGAAGATTTGCGGGCGATCGTGCCAGAGCGAAACAAGCCAGCGGCGACACTTTTTCAGACAAAGCCCCAAAGTCAGCAGGCATCGACTGGCGACCTCCCAGAGACTTATGAAGAGATAGTCCTACCCGTGCCGATTAGCGTCCCTTTGGAGGCTTGTCTCGCGAAAATTTCAAGGGATATCCTCAATGGTGTATCCGAGGGCGGGCGCAACATCGCTGGCTTTCAGCTTGCTAGCGATCTAATCGGCACTGCTAATTATTTGCAGGCGATCGGTCAAAACTTTGACGGCGATGCAGAGTCCCTTTTTCAAGATTTTGGCAACCGCTGTAACCCCGCTTTAGACGGCAATGAGTTAGCCGATACCTGGAAATCGGCAGAAAGAAAAAATCCCTCGCCAGCTTGCAAAAGTGAGGGTGTAGAGAATTGCATCAAGGGATACTATTGGAATTCGATCCGATCGCAGGTAATGACCCAGAATTACGGTCGCGCATCAAAGGTCAAAGGACCAAAAATGCCACTAAAAAAAGCTAACTCAGCAGAGACTGAAGAGGAAGCGATCGATCCACTTGAAAGAGAAGTTCTCGCCTGGGATGATGAGGATAATGCGATCGAGTCACTGCGAAAAAGTTTCAAGAAAGAATCCAAAAGCAATAATTTCCCCGCAAAATCAAAAAACAAGACACTTCTCAATATCATAGATTCGCGCTATGGCGATCGACTGAGACTCAATGAGATGAGTCAGCAGGTTGAGATGGATGGCAAAGACT
>CASBRC010000163.1 GCA_949128015.1 Synechococcales cyanobacterium PMM_0003 | reverse complement strand
TCTTCGCATTAAAACTAAGCTTAATCACTTTGCTCTCAAAGCTAAACTTTATCTTAATGCCTTGAAGGCTAGTTTCTCTTTACTTCGGAAACTCTCCGTTTCTTCCACGTAACATCAGTTAAAAGCGATTTTCATATTCGATAGAGATACCTGTACTGCCATCAGTGCCATAGTTACCGCGTAACAGAATATTGGGATCAACACGATAACGAACAGAGAAATTAGTTGGTTGAGTGGAGTCATTAATAATCCGTTGTAGAGCCACCGAGAAACTATTGCTAATATCGATCGCCGCCTCTGCCGATAGTCCTAAAGTTCCTGTGCCGCTACCTGCGGTGTTTGTCGTAACTGGGCTGAGGTTAAATTCTGCTAGATTGAGAGCATCGCCGATCGCATCTTGGAGGAAGTTTAAAACCGTACCACCCGCAAAACTTGCTAGCGCCGCAGCAGGATCTGAGCCACCTTGTTGTTGTAAAACACCACCACCAATTAAAGCAATGATTTCGGCTTGACTGCGAGGTGGACTGCTAGAAAGACGAATATCAGGTGCAAGCGCTGTACCCATAACACTAGCTTGCACGCGCAGAGTCCGCTGTGACCCTAGATTGCTAACAGGAACTTCATTAGGTCGGAACAGATCGTCGGGACGATTGGAACTAATAGGTACGCGAGTAATCTCCGCAACAGCTCCAGAAACACGGACATTGAGATTAGGATTAAGCCCTTGGGAAGGTTTAAATTCTACAAAGTTTTCGTAGGCGCGATCGAGACGAAATCTTGTCGAAATTGCATTAAACTGTCCACGCGAGATGTTGATTTTGCCTTCGGGTTCTGGATTTAAGAATGTTCCATTCACAATTAATGTTCCTTCACCTAAGAAATTAAATAGTGGAAAGCGTGTCACCTGCATATTTTGCAATTTGACGGCAAGGCGATTAAAGGCAACATCCGCTAAATTACTATTATCATTGGCGAGACCACCACTATTGGGATCAACATCATTACCGATCACAAATCGACCATCACCTAATGCTACTTCACCTGTAATTACTGGCGCTAAGAGCGCCCCTCTGACGATAACCCGACTATTAAAATTGTCAGAGCTAATATCCCGAATATTCAATTTCAGTCTATCAGCATTGATGGCAAGGGCTTGCTGATATTCTTGACTATCTACTACCAGTAAATTGGCATCGCTGATCGGCAGAATCCCAATTAAGGCTAGTTTGCCTTCGCTAAAGTTGCTGGTGATATTGCTGATCAAGCGATCGCGCGTGAAGTCGATGGAGCCTTGAACCTCAGTAAAGTCACCTGGCAAACCTGCAATCCTAACTTTGGCATTCTCAATCACCATTTTACCAGCGATTTTAGGATCTCTAAAGGTTCCATTTGCTCTGAGATTAATATTGCCTTTACCATCCACCCAACGGACAGGCTGATTGAAAATATTGATAAAAGCAATACCTTGATCTTTGACATCAAGCTTAACGTCAAAATTCCCAAAAACACCAACATTCCCTGAAGCAAAAACAGAATCCTTGCCTGCGACTTTCATGTTTGCATTGAAATTGATATTTAACTTGTCATAGTTAAACTTCACTGCCACAAAGTCGATCGCTTGACGATTAACTGAGCCGTCAGTCAAGCTCAGGTTGCCAACAACCTTGGTGTCAAGGATCGTCGTCCCTGTAATCGATAGATTCCCATTCACTTTCCCCGTCAAGTCAAAGGGAATTGCACTAAAAAATGGTAACGGGCGCAGTGATTCTATGGGAAAATCTTTGAGTTCGATTTCGCCACTTTGTTCGCGAATACGTAGTAATGGATTGGATGCTGGCGTAAGTCTAATACTGGCTTTAGTAATGCGTCCATAGCTCTTGTCTGACTGAAAATTGGCATTTGCGATCGCAAAAACACCATCAAAATATCTTCCCTCTAGTTTGATATCATCAACGGCGAATTTACCATACTCAAATTTTTTGCCAACTAGATCAAAGCCTAGACGAATCCCCCTAGTTTTATTCAGTCCAAAGGTGATCTTTCCTTTGACATCACCACGAAAATCCGTCAGTGGTGGCAAATTAAAATTGCGTGCAGAATTAACAGTTTCTTGTTGCTCCTGTCGTAGCTCGATTTGGGTGAGATATTGTAACTGCTTGTATAGAGGCTCTCCCATTAACCTAATCGCTTCTAAGGGCTGTAATTCCGAAGCTCTATTTTTAGTAAAAATAAATCCCTGAGTAACATCGACAATATTTGCCCATTGAAGAGTGGCGAATACATCCTGCATTCGACCTTGAGCAATTTCAACTACACCTGCGATCGGATCGTCGATATTAGGATTGTAGGTGAGACGGAACTTGTACTCATTATTAACTTCTTCCTGACGGATAATTAAATTTCCATCTTTGACATCAAGAATTCCGTTGGCATAGGATACTTTGGCGATCGCCCGTTCAGCGACGACTCTTCCAAATCGAGGTCGATCAATAATCACATCCCCGATCGCAGTGGGATTATTCGTAAAATCAACAATTAGTTTGCTAGAAAGCTTGCCACTAACATCATTTTGTCCAGACAGAGAAGCTACTAGAGCTAGGGGGATATTGGCGATATCTACCTGTAGACGGCGAGGATTATTTTCAAAACGCCTGCCAGTTGCGGTGGCTTCACCCAAATTCACATTAAAATCAATGGGGCGAAAAGCATTATCTAGACGAGCCGTAATGCGATCGCGTTTTCCGCGTAAGTCAACATTCAAGCCTTGGTTGCCATCAAAATTGAGCTTGCCTTCTAATCGCGGATCGAAGGCTAATTTATCAACTCTTAGCCCTGCCAGCAGCAGATCGCCTGTCGCTTGAATAACGCTACCAATTCCATTTAAAGCGCCATTAAAAGTGAGATTATCGAGTTCGATTTGATTGACTTTTAATCTAGCGACGCGGAGATTACCGACTAATCTCGGATCTGCCAAATCCCCATTGATCGAGCCATCAAAATCCAGGGAACCGCGTGATGGAGCGACTATTCCTTGCTTAGCAAAGCTAGAGCCAAGGGAAGCTAGATCGACATTATCCAGTTGTAAGGCTCCAGCAATTTTGAGCTTGTCGATCGCTCCTGAAAGATTGCCGCGAAAATTAAAAATTCCTGACGCTTGAGCAGGTATAGCCCGCGAAAGGGTTGCTAAGCGATTAATATTCACATTGCGAGAAATCAGATCAAGATTAATTCCTGCAATACCTGACGGTAATTCATTAAGTGAATTATTGGGAAACGCTAGATCGACCCTGCCATTGGCAGTTAAATAGTTGCCAACTTGCAATGAGGGGATCAATAGATTTTTGCCGTCCCAGATCAGATTCGCTGCGATCGCATCGGGAACTTCCTTGAGTC
>CASBRC010000162.1 GCA_949128015.1 Synechococcales cyanobacterium PMM_0003 | reverse complement strand
TTTTTTAGGTTATTGAATCCACTCAGTGTGGAAAAATTCACCTCTAGGTTTGTCGGTGCGCTCATAGGTGTGAGCGCCGAAATAATCGCGTTGAGCTTGTGTCAAATTTTGAGGCAGGCGATCGCGACGATAGCTATCAAAATAATCTAACGAAGCACTAAACGCGGGGATCGGAATCCCCAACTGCGCGGCAGCCATGACCACCTTGCGCCAAGCCGCCTCTTTAGAGAGAACAGTTTGTTTGAAATCTTCATCTATTAATAGGTTAGGCAATTGAGGATTGCGCTGGAAAGCAAGCTTGATTTTGTCAAGGAAGGCAGCCCGAATAATGCAACCACCTTTCCAGATACGGGCGATTTCACCAAGATTTAAATCATAGTCAAACTCGCGAGAGGCTGCACCCAAAAGCGCCATACCCTGAGCGTAGGAACAAATCTTAGAACAGTAGAGCGCATCACGCACAGCATCAATAAACTCTTGGCGATCGCCTTCATATTTAGAAGAAGTTGAACTGGTCAAAACCTTAGAAGCCGCAACCCGTTCTTCTTTATACGAAGACATCACCCGCGCCGTCACCGCCGCGATCATTGTGGGGATCGGTACACCTAGATCAAAAGCACTCTGCACCGTCCATTTGCCCGTCCCCTTCTGCCCTGCCGCATCGAGAATTT
Source organism: Synechococcales cyanobacterium PMM_0003 (assembly GCA_949128015.1). Lineage (GTDB taxonomy): Bacteria > Cyanobacteriota > Cyanobacteriia > Pseudanabaenales > Pseudanabaenaceae > Pseudanabaena. The sequence goes on along the minus strand of CASBRC010000162.1, from coordinate 11,972 downwards.
TATTGACCAGTGCATCCCCTGTTAGATCATCAATTTTGGTGAAAATCTCCGCCGTGATATCGATCAGATAAGAATCAAGCTCAGATGTACGCCACGAAGTGAAGATTTCATGTAGCTCACTCGCAGTCAAGTCCAAACCAGTGCTAAGCAAATCGTAAGCTTCAGCAATCAACTGCATATCGCCATACTCAATGCCGTTATGCACCATTTTTACATAATGCCCTGCACTACCCCTGCCGATATAGGTCACACAAGCGCCATCATCGACTTGAGCCGCGATTTTGGTCATGATTGGTTCAATCTCGGTATAGGCTGACTTTTGACCACCAGGCATCATGCTAGGACCATTAAGAGCGCCTTCTTCGCCGCCACTCACGCCCATGCCGATGAACTTGAGATTAAGTTTTTCTAGCTCCACAGTGCGGCGATCAGTATCGGTATATAACGAGTTACCACCATCAATGATGATGTCACCTTCGTCTAGAAATGGCTTTAGTTGCTCGATCACAGCATCAACAGGTGCGCCTGCTTTGACCATGATCATGATTTTGCGAGGACTTTCTAGGGATGCGACAAAATCTGCGATCGTGAATGTACCTTTGAAATTCTTGCCAGCAGCACGAGTCTCCAGAAATTTATCAGTTTTGTCACGACTCCGATTGTAAACACTCATCGAAAACCCATTGCGCTCGATGTTCAGAGCAAGGTTTTCACCCATCACAGCCAAACCAATCAATCCAAAGTTTTGCTTGTCAGATATCATAAAATCCTTTCTACTCATAAACGTCCATGAACAATATGATGCATTCCCAACGTAAAGTCAGTTTTTAATGAACTTAAGGACAAATGTATCGTAAGCGTTGATCTAGCAGAGATCGCAAATCCTTTGTAAATCCTTAATACAATCAGTAGAAAAAGGTCAAAGTTGAATAGGGCGACTGCATAATGTCAAATGTGTCCAATCACCATGAAATTCTGTGAAGCATTGAGGGAAGTATTCACAGGCTGGACTTAGAACGATGTATGCTTATTTCAGTTAAGATGTCTAAATGTATATTTTGACTAAAGCTACAGTCGCCAATGCTGGCAACCAAACTCAAGCCACAAAGCCGATTAGCAAAGAGACACGTCTAGCTACCTAATATTTCATTTTTTTTGCGGAACTTAGTTTAGGTGGTTTTTAAACATGTATTTATCTCAGATTTAACTGAGGTATTTGTTAACTAAAATTGCATTATACAATCTGTATAATGTACATCTGACGTTGATTTACATGTCTTTCTAGCAATTGCTTAGTAAGGTCTAGTCCGCATTAGACAGCTTATTTTTCTGGAGGTTCAGATGAGTAAAATCAATAATTCCAGCCCATCCGATGAATCAACTAGTAAATTATCAAAATCTGTTATACCTAAACCTCCGATTAAAGATTTGCCTAAATTAGAAGTTGTCAAAGTTATTGCTCCAAAAGCTCCAGAGTCTACTCTGCCTGAAGAGCAAAAGGTAGCACAGATGAACGAGGAATCAGTCAAGTCTGTTCCATCGATTCCCAAGGTTATCCCTGCTTCCGCAAGGATTAAACCAGCTAACTTATATCGTTCTGGGGATGTTCAATCCGAGCTAAATAATGATCCTGAATCTCAGGAGCCAAAAATTTGTTTGCAGCCAATTCCTGCTGCAACAGAGCCATTTCAGTACAGGGCCATCGGCGTAATCAGCGGCAAATATGTTGCTAACGAAGATAATTTTGCCAAGGGATATATCCTCACGGCGGATGGCTCTCAAGTTGATGCTGTATTACTTGGCAAAATTATTTCGATTGTCAAAAAACGTTTGCAGAGCGATCGCGAATATCTGTGGGTAGTATATCCACGGACTAATGACAAAGCAGGTAAATTACATGTCCAGATATCTGGCGTGTGGGCTCCAGTTGAACTTGGGAAGACCGATGTACCAATCGATCCTAATGTTCAAGATGGTTATTTCTCAGTACGGGGAGAGATATCAAGCCAGTCTATCGAAGATAACTCTGTAATTGTCAAGGTTCGTCGGACTGAACAAAAGTTTGACAAACAAAAAGATAAGGTAAGCAAGGAGTACAGTAAGTTTAAAGTCCGCCTTACTGGTTTACTGCCTACTGATGCTATGGGGCAGTTTTGGAGTGTGAATGTCCAACGTCAGGGGGATGTTTTGACGATTATTGATGGCGAATTTATCGGGATTATTCCTTATAAAGGTAAGCGTGGATCGCAGTTTAAGGGTCGTCCTAGTGGTGGCAAGTTTGCGCCAAGGAATTATGGTAGCGATCGCACTTATAGCGATCGGCCATTTAAGCCAACTTATAGTGGTGATAATTTGAGTAGTATTTCCCCGCCGCGACCCAAATTTTCTGAAGATCGCCCACCTGTGCCTAAGCCATTAATTAAGCGCAAAGACCCCATTGAATAAACAAGAAACCTCTCGCAAAGCGAGAGGTTTCTTGTTTTTCAGAGAATTCTATGGTTGTAGTACCATACTCCATTCTTTGTTTTGGCTATCCCAAAATGGGGCATCAGTCTCACCGACAATATTGGGTCCCCAATAAGTACGAGAGCCATCGGTGGCGAAGGCAAAAACGACATCGCCTTTACCGATCGCAATTTTGTAATTTGGCAAAGATAGTAATAAACCCTCTTTACCACCCTCATTAGGTGCAAAGTCCCAATTCAGTGGCTCGATTGCTTGCCAAACATTTTGAGAAGTAACCCTCGAGAACAAGACAATCCGCACAGAGCGATCGGTACGATTGCCAACGCGGAGACTGCCAATATTTTCACCATCATTGAGGCTAGGGCGAGTAAAAGTTGTGGGTAATGGCGGAACGATCACTTTAGCCGCTTCAATATTTTCGCTAACATCGCGAGCTGGCGGCGGGATAAAACGTTGCCATAGGGAAACGCCTGTCAGGGCAATTAGAATTCCCAGACACATCGAGTAAGCATATTTGACATCAAGAGTTGGTATCACAGCTTAGATTTTGATGTTTATATTTTTATTTTAGGCTGCTCATATTAACAAGGTAAAATTTACACATAAATTTTTTCGGATTGGCATGACTTCACAGGATTAAAAACCAAGCTGAGCTTGGTTTTTAATTAATTAATCTTAATTAATCTTTTTCGCGGGCGATCGCAACGCCGTGAGAAGTACCAATCCGAGTTGCACCTGCATCGATTAATGCGATCGCTTGCTCTCTAGTCCGAATTCCACCTGAAGCTTTAACGCCAACCTTACCGCGTGAAATTTCCTTGAGAAATTTCACCATTTCCACCGTAGCTGCACCCGCCCAGCCAGTCCCAGTTTTTAAAAAAGCAACTCCAGCATCCAAGCAAATCTCGGCGGCGAGTTCCTGCTCATCAGGCGTTAGCAAGCTCAATTCTAAAATTGCTTTGACAGGTTTGCCTGACTCCTCACAAATTTGGGCAATGTCTTGATGCAATAAATTTGTCTGTCCTGTTTTTAGCCAACCAAAATTAATTACTACATCTAGTTCGGTTGCGCCGTTGTCTACTGCTTCCATAGCTTCATAAAGCTTAACGTTTGATGTAGTTGCCCCACTAGGAAAACCAATCACTGTACAAATTTCTACCTTAGTTTTGAGTAGTCGCTCGGTCACTCGCTTGACGTTGCAAGGATATACACAGACGCTAGCAAATCCAAAACGATCAGCTTCTTCACATACGCGATCGACTTGTTCGTCGCTTGCGGCAGGATCTAACAGCGCGTAATCAATATAGGTCGCTGGATTGATATCAGTTTGAGGCATAAAACTATACACACTTAAGCAAGAGAGAGGTTACATTGGAGATTAGTGACGATAACTTCTTATAATTACTTATTCATGTCATTTATCACGACTTATTGTCAGCTTACTAAAACTAAACAAATTTAGGCAAATATTAAATAAATATGCATATTTCTGAACTAGATGAACTAGAAGCTTCGGTTAGCGATTTGCTGACGATGGCAAAGGTGGAGTTAGAACAAAATCGACTACAACAACAACGCGATCGCCAAGTTCAAGAGGCCGTTGCCCAAATTGAAGCCAGATTGAAACCATTGCTGGCAAAAATTGAGCATGTATTACAAGAGTTTAGTCGTGATGGACATCAGGACAGTGAGACGAAGCAAAGGCTAGAAAAAAAGGCTGCTGATATCCGACAGGAAATCGCCGAAGCGCCGACCCTAGCGGCTCAGCTTGCCGATCGCCAATTGATTTTGAGCGAAGAAAGACTACTAGATGAGCGAATAACCGAACAAACGGCTCAATGGCGACAGGAGTTAAAGGCTGATCTATTAGAGATGATCGAAGAACAACGCGATTTCTTTAGCGCCACCGATGCTTCGATCGCAGTGCGTGGATATGCTAACGACTTAAAAGCGATCGGCTACCTTGAAGAAGTTGTCGAGGCACTGATCAATCAAATAAATTCTCACAGTGAAGAAGGGCCTGTTGCTCGCTTGCGTGGTAGTCATGAACAGACGCTCACATTTATTTATAACAAAGCTCTTGAAAATCGCTCTCGAGTCGATCGCGCCCCAGACGTTCAACCCACAGCGAGACATCGCAAGTCGGAAAAACGTCCAGCTTTATACACGGATCTCGGTGGCAAAGTATTAGTATTTGGTGGACACGATCGCTTGCAAACGGCTGTAAAAAATCGGTTGCGCGATTCGGCAATTAATTTAATGTGGTATACCGAACAAGATGGCTTACAACTTGCCGCCCAAGGTGAGAGTCAAATTGCAGGTGGTGATCTAATTATTATCGTCACGGGTTATGCAAGCCACTCACTCACCGAAAGAGCGATCGAGGCCTGTCGTCGGGCAAATAAAACCTATGAAATTGTGAATACTACAGGTATGACCAGATTATTGGAAGTAATTGAATCAGGGCTAAAAGCAAAGCAATTAGCACGTCATTGGAAACAAAACTAAAATAAAAATGATTGCCGCGCTTAGTGCGGCAATCATTTCATCAAGAGATTATTGGCATGGATAAACAGACTGTAAAAACACTAACTGCTGTTGAGATCGATCGCATTGTCGAGATGGCTTGGGAAGATCGCACTACTTTTGATACGATTTACGATCAATTTGGCATTTCTGAGCCTGAAGTGATTAAAATCATGCGTAAGTCAATGAAGCGCTCTTCTTTCCTCATGTGGCGAGAGCGGGTAAGTGGTCGTAAAACTAAACATGCAAAGACTTCTGAAGCACAAAGATTTCGGTGTGGAGAACAAGATAAGCCCAAAGCTCGATAATCAAATACAAAACCCAAAAAGCTGTGGCGCACGCGAAGCGTGCGCCACAGCTTTTTGGGTTTGGGTTATTTAATGAAAATTTGACTGTGCTTTATAGCGATCGCAAGATTAGCGATCGCAAAATTAGGGATCGCAAGATTAGCGCTTGCAGTACTTTTCTACAGTCGTAAGCAACTCCTTTTCCCCAAATGGTTTCGTCAGATACTCAGTCGCTCCAACCATCCGCGCCTTAACGCGATCGATAAACCCATCTTTGCCCGTCAGCATAATAATCGGAACCTTGGCAAAAGCACTAGACTTACGCAGCATTCCACATAGCTCATAGCCATCTAACTCTGGCATGGTGATATCACACAAGATCAGATCGGGCTTGTGCTGAAAAATCAAACTCAAAGCCTTCGTCGGACTAGAAACCGCCATAACTTGAAAGCCATGATTATGCAAAATATATTCGACAGCACGACAAATTGTCACACTGTCATCAATACATAAAATTTTTGGTGATTGGACTTTTACTTGCTGTGGCAAACCCATCGCTAATGGCGTAATCGCAACTTGCCCAAATGCGATCGCATCATAAATTAACTGTCCAATTTGACTAATATCCAGCCCCGCATATCGAGACAACTGACGGATCGTTGTTTTGCCATCGATCCAAGCATTTAAACTCGGTAAAGCCATATCCGTTAGTAATATAGGGCATTGATTAACCGACTGTAAGACTGGATAAAATTTCTTCCATGTCTGGAGTTGTTGTGAATATTCAGAACTAAACTCCGAAAACTTAAATCTAGTTAGCTTTGGTGTGAGCGCTGCACTAATTTCAAAAACAAAAGTGCCTTGATAGAGCCCAATAATGTCAAAAAGCACCTCTCGGATCGTACTTTCGAGAATTGACTTCGCTTGAGTGGAGCTAAGGATTTTGGACTCTAGCAGCACCCAAATTTGACCATATTCTAAAACGTTAATCCCCAATTTTGAGCTAGATAACTGCTCTAGCGCATGGTCTAACCCTAAGCCATGCAAATAATCACGCAAACGGGTTAAGTTGCTATCAGTATCGGTAGCGTAGATTAATTCTCCATTATCAAAAAACAAAAACCAGAATTTCCCTGTGCTTGATTCAATCAGCAACTCGCCAGTTCGTTGTCCAAACTCGATCAGTTGGATAATAGTATGTACGTCAATTTCTCTGAGCGTGCCTTGCATGAGGTGTTACAAATTTAAATTTTGTCTTTGATGTAGAAAGATTTGTCCACACTATCAGAATTGTGTTTCGCCCCTTGATTTTAAGGCTTTTTTAGAAGAACTTATGCTAATTCTTGAGGCGATTGGCTTGATTACAGCCTATTGATGCTTTAAAAGGTACAGAGAAATTTTTGAAAGTGCCGCTTTGCGGCACTTTCAAAAATTTCTCTGGGTTTTATGACAGCGCAAAGCGCTGTAAGTAACAAGCATAATTAAACCCAAAAACTAAAAAGCTGTGGTACACGCTAATCGTGTGCCACAGCTTTTTAGTTTTTAAGGGTTCTTAGGCAGAGATCTGCGACAGTACTGCACGAGCTGCCGCTAAAGTTGCTTCTACATCGGCATCAGTATGCGCAAGGGATGTAAAACCAGCTTCAAACTGTGAAGGGGCTAGATAGACACCATGCTCTAACATTCCACGATGGAACTTAGCAAACTTGGCAGTATCACTAGTTTTAGCATCATCATAGTTATAAACTTGCTGACTAGTAAAAAACATCCCAAACATCGCCCCAACGATATTACCTGTTGCGGCATGTCCAGTTTCATGGGCGATCGCCAACATCCCTTCGGCTAACTTCTTGGTGATCTGCTCCAGATAATCATAAGACCCAGCCCGATTGAGGATTTCCAGAGTTTTAATACCTGCGGTCATCGCCAAAGGATTTCCTGATAACGTACCAGCCTGATACATCGGGCCAGCAGGGGCAACCATCGACATAATATCTTTGCGACCGCCATAAGCACCTACAGGTAATCCACCACCGATGACTTTACCCATCGTAGTTAAGTCAGGGGTAACCCCAAAGCGAGCCTGTGCGCCTCCGTAGGAGAGACGGAAACCTGTCATCACTTCATCAAATATCAACAAAGCACCATTAGCATGGCAGAGATCTTTTAAAGCTTGTAAAAATCCATCCTTAGGCAAAATACAGCCAGCATTTCCGACCACAGGCTCAATGATTACACCAGAGATTTGATCAGGATTTTCCGCAAATAATGCTTTAACGGCTTCAAGATCGTTATAGGGGGCATTGAGCGTGTTAGCGGTTGTAGACTTAGGAACTCCGGGAGAGTCAGGCAAGCCTAGAGTTGCCACACCTGAACCTGCTTTGACCAAGAACATATCTGCGTGACCGTGATAGCAACCTTCAAACTTGATGATTTTGTCACGCCCCGTAAAAGCTCGCATGAGACGCAATACGGACATACAGGCTTCAGTACCAGAGTTAACAAAACGTACCATCTCGACGCTAGGAACTGCTTCAATGACCATTTCCGCGAGTTGGTTTTCGAGAACGCAGGGTGCTCCAAAACTTGTACCTTTTTCGATAGCCTTATGTAATGCTTCGATGACTTCAGGATGGGCATGTCCCACGATCGCAGGGCCCCATGAACCGATGTAGTCGATGTACTTGTTGCCATCAATGTCCCATGCATAAGCACCATTGACGCGATCAAATACGATTGGCTCACCTCCAACTGATTTGAAGGCGCGGACGGGAGAACTCACGCCACCAGGCATAAGGTTTTTGGCTTTAGCAAAAACTTCTTGAGAGGCAGTTGTATTAAAAGTAGAGAGATTCGCAGTCATTTTTTAACGCAGATTTATTTTAGAATTTTTGATTCTTTCTAGTCTCAATTTAACTTATGCAATGATCCAAGCGCTACAAAAATCACATAGAAAGTTTTATCCACCTCTTCGGCATACTCCCTTCTTACCCAAGAATTAGCATTGCGGCGCGAAGCGGCGTAATGCTAATTCTTGGGTTTTACTGTCTAATCTTTCACTGGGAAGGGAGTAGCTGATCTTAAATAACTGTATTTTACTGAAATTAAAGTAAATATAGCTACGATTATCGCGATATTACTTAAAATTTTTGCATATATGAAAAAGTATTCGATCTTTCGTATATGATGCAAGTAGATAGGGGTGAATCATGTTAACGATGTTTATAAAGTTCATATTCTTCATAAAACCTGTAAAGGTAGCCGTTAACATATAACTAAGCACCTATCAAGCTTAAATAACTGAGATTTGATCGATCCAATGAGAATTCTACTTGTAGAAGATGATGCCAATTTGGCTGACACGTTAGCCGAAGTGTTAACGACTCAGCACTGTGTCGTAGATATTGCCAGAGATGGGGAAGAAGGCTGGGAGAAATCTCAAGCTGATGACTACAACATCATCTTGCTAGATGTCATGTTGCCTAAGCTCGACGGCATTAACCTATGTCGTCGTTTGCGGGCGCATGGCAACAATGTCCCAATTTTGATGGTGACTGCTCTAGATCTGAGTTCTGACAAGGTTCAGGGTTTAGATGCTGGTGCTGACGATTATCTCGTTAAGCCCATCGATCCACCTGAATTGATGGCTCGTATCCGTGCTTTATCACGACGCGCTCAGGTTGCCGAACCTACTGTTTTACGTTGGGGCGAGCTGCAACTTGACCCAGGAATGCATGAGGTTTCCTACGCAGGACAGTCTGTGCATTTGACTCCTAAGGAGTACAACATCCTTGAGTTGCTACTGCATCACGGTCGTCAAGTCTTGAAGCGGATCACGATTGTTGAACATGTTTGGTCACTTACTGATCCACCTAGAGAAGATACGATCAATGCCACGATCAAGAGTCTGCGGAACAAGTTGAAGGGTGCGGCGGCTCCTCATAATTTGATCGAAACAATCCATGGCGTTGGCTATCGATTGAGCCAACTTTCATAAAAAAAAGGAGTGCTAAGCACTCCTTTTTTTATGGAATTAGCCTAAATTCTTGTAAAGCGGGTAAAAAGTTATTGTCTTCGTGATCGGATGTGCTGAGCTTAATTAGGGCAAAGCGTTGAAGTGGAGATAAGTTTTGCCATTTAGTTATTGCGATCGCAATATTTAATTCTTGAGCATGTTGCAATACGCTGACAGGAATTATGTCTGTTTGCATCCATGCGGGATTTGGATCGATTGGTAAATCGCTGGGATAGGTATTAAGATTTTGAAAAACTTGCGATCGCAAGTTTTCTCGATAATATTTGATTTCTTCGCTAGTAGTGCAAGGCAGATCAATAGTCTTTTGGCGTTGAATAGTCGAGAAAGTATGCCAATGTTGCAGCTTGAGTTTGATGCCGCAAGTGTCTAGTTTGTAGCGGACTTGCATGGGGATACAACGCAATGAGGCAACAAATTCGGCTTCAAACTTAAAAAATTGCAACATAATTTCAAAATCCAAATATTAAAAGCGCCGCTTTTAATTTAAACCTTTTCTGTGTCTTTAATATTCACAGTTAGCTTCATATGTCCTAGTCTTACTGAGAATTCACCTGAACTGTTAGGGACTGTGAGAACTTGAGCGATTTTGTTAAATTTGGGAATCCGAACGCGATCGCCTATTTTTAACTGCACTTGGACTTTTTCTTCTGGGACAGTCGGCAGATGGCGCTTTGTTAACTCCTCGATTCTTTGCTCAGTGCGTTGCATGGCAGCGACCTGCTCATCACCTTGTTCGCCTTTTTGCAATTTGCGGATCACTCTGCCGACTTCTTTTTGGGCTTGGGCGATCGCCGCATTTACCTCTTTTTCTTGACGTTCGCGCAGTTCTTTAGCTTGCGATCGCATCATTTCTGCACGATCCAAAATTTCTTTATGCAAGCGTTCTGTATCTATAAGTAAATTGGCAGCAGCTTCGGTCTTTTGAGTTTGTTCGCGGCGCTGCGCTTCTAGCTCAGCAATCACATCATTCATCTCCGTGGAACCAATACCAACCTGTACTTGCGCCGCATCAATAATATCTTGGGGCAAACCTAAGCGACCTGCGATCGCAAGAGCATTAGATCGACCAGGAATTCCCCACAACAGCCGATAGGTAGGCGCAAGCGAGGCATCATCAAATTCGACAGAAGCATTTTCAAATCTAGGGTTTTGGTATTTGAGCGCCTTGAGTTCGCCGAAGTGCGTTGTTGCGATCGCCAGTCTTGTATGTTCGCCTAGATATTCTAATAAAGCGATGGCGATCGCACTGCCTTCAGATGGGTCAGTCCCCGCACCAACTTCATCTAAAAGTACTAGAGATCGTGAAGATAGCGAATCTAAAATTCTTCCGATACGGCGGATATGTCCCGAAAAAGTTGATAGATTTTGCTGCAAGGATTGCTCATCTCCAATATCAGCAAGCACTAAATCAAACCAAGGCATTTCTACAGGTTCTTTGGCAGGAATAAACATGCCCGCCTTTGCCATTAATGCGGCTAATCCAAAAGTTTTTAAAGTCGCCGTTTTGCCACCAGTATTTGGTCCCGTAATTACGACTACAGAAATCTGCGGTGAAACTAAGACATCGACAGGTACAACCTCGCGACCTTCTTCATTTCGTTGCTGCCAAACCAATAATGGGTGACGTAACTGGCGTAAGACGATCGCTTCATTGTCTAGAAAATGTGGTGGATTTGCTCCCAACCAGTAGCCATACCTTGCCCGCGCCACCGCTAGATCGATTTTGGTGACAATAATTAGTAATTTTTGTAAATCCTCAGCGATCGCCGTGATCTTGGCACTAAGCTCCGCCAAAATAATCTCGATTTGCGCTTGCTCCATTTTTAGCAATTGACGCAAGCGATTATTGGACTGCACGACCGAGTTCGGCTCCACAAATAGGGTCATCCCCGTACTCGAAGTATCGTGAATTACGCCAGGAATGCGATCGCGTTGTGGCGACTTAACAGCTAATACATAGCGATCGCTACGTTGAGTAATAATCTGTTCCTGCAACGAGCTAGCATTGCGCTGCATAATATTTTGCAGCTTGCTAAGGATCTGATCGCGCACTGAGGTTAACTCATGCCGAATTTCGCCTAACCTTACCGAGGCTCGATCAAGGACATTGCCCCCTTCATCGATGCAGCGATAAATTTCCTGCTCCACATCAGGATAAGTCCGTAACTCGCTAGCAAGTATCTGCAAATTTGGGCAGTAATCAGCATTATCTAGCTGACGGCGCAGGTTTCGCGCTCCTGCCAAAGTCGTGGCGATCGCCCATAGCTCCGAAGCTGATAAAATCCCCTGTTTCTCAGCCCGAAATACCGCCTCTGTAATATTTTGAATGCCATCTAAAGAAACACCTGCACTGCGCTCTTCTAGAGCGTAAGCCTCTTTAGTCTGGGTTAGTAACTCTAATGTATCTTCATAGCGATCGGGTATCGGTAAATGCGCCGAGGCGATCGCCCCTAGCTTCGTCGTTGTAAATGTTGATAAATGCTGACATAAACGATTCCATTCCAACAAATCTAACGTTTCAGCTTGCATGACACCTCAAAATAGCTTTTTAAATCAAAACAAGTCAGCAGCGCTGACTTGTGTTTGATTTGAAAAGCTATTTTGAGGTGTCATGCAAGCTGAAACGTTAGATCTGTTGGAATGGAATCGTTTATGTC
>CASBRC010000161.1 GCA_949128015.1 Synechococcales cyanobacterium PMM_0003 | reverse complement strand
TTGCTTCGCAACACTTTCAAAAAATCTTTTGGTTCGGGTTTGAGCGCAAAGCGCTGTAACTCATAACTAGCCCTTTAGGTCTAAATTTTCAAACGCCCGTATTTTCCTATAAGCTGTAAAGCTGCACATCAGTAGCCTAGTCATGCGTAGACCACGATATACAACATCTTCTTGGCAACCCAAGCGCAAATCTTGGTTGCGAAATACCCTATTTTTAATCCTGATCGGCTTGCCACTGCTATTAATTTTGGCAGAACTGATTGCACGCGGAGCCGTTTTAGCAACAGGTAGTACAAACCAACTCGCCCCTAATAAAACTGTGGCGATCGCTCAGTCTTATGCCTTTAAGTTGCAAGACTTTAATGGCAATAACTATCCAGGACTACCTGATGCAGGGCTGCTCCGTATAAAACGCAGTCCTATACTGGGATATGAATTGCTACCTAGTCAAAGTAGCGAATATTGGCAAATCAACGATCAAGGTTTTCGCCAAGATTCATCTGTACCCATTGCCAAGCCTGCTAACGAGATCCGCATATTTTTGGTTGGTAGCTCTACCGCTTTTACGAATATGGCGGAAAAAAATCAAAAGGCACTGGCTTTTAAGATTGAAAAACTGCTCAACGATCGCGTCCGTGCTCAAAATGCTAGCCCCGAAAAATTTAAGCCCAAGGAAATCCCCTACTTCGCTGATCAAATCGAAGCGATGCGGGCATTACCTCCTCGTATTCGTGATGGCAGCTATCGGGTGATCGCGGCGGCTGTCCCAGGCTACAACTCTGGCAATGAACTCGCATTGCTAGCTCATAAGGTAAGTGCTTATAGCCCTAATGCATTATTAATTTTGGATGGTTATGAAGATTTGCGATCGCCTAGCAATCAACCTGCTCGCGAAATCGGGAACGTGGAGCAACTGTTACGTGATCCGATCGCCCAATATCGCCAACATCAAACCCAACAATTTAATAACTGGCTAAATTCACTTTATTTAGTCAAGGCATGGCAAAAATGGGTAGTTCCAGCCGATATCACCACATTTAACTCTGAATACCAAGTTTTTAATGCTGAACAATTAAGCAAAGATCCTCAAGAGCTGCAAAAAAGGGTTGATCGCTATCTATATAATGTTCAGCAAATGACAAGACTGGCTAATGGCATCCCTTCTTTGATCATGCTTCAGCCAGAAATTACTGGCAAGCAAAAATCCTTAACTAAGGAAGAAGAAGGTATCTTGAAATCTTTGGGCAAGGAATATAGCGATCGCGCTACTAATGCTTACAAGATCGCTGAGCAATCTCTTAGCAATAGCTCGCTTAAGCCCAAATTTGTCAATTTTTATCAGATATTTCAAGATACTAACCAACAAGCTTTTATCGATCCCATTCATTTAACTGAAGCCGCTAATGATCTATTAGCGAAAAAGCTATATGAAAGCACTGAGCAATTATTCTTAGTTCAGCCTGCCGCCAACGCGCTGAGTGGTGATGTTGCTCCGCAAGCAGTACCCCAACCTGTGACAACGCCAGAAACTCCCAATCAGCCACCTGCCCCCATCACTACTCCCGAAGTTCCACAACCCGTGAAAGCTCAGTAACCAAAAATATATAGCGCACGCTGTGCGTGCGCTATATATTTTTGGTTTGTATTAGTAAGCCCATAATGCGCTATCCTAGATAGGCTGTAAAAATACACGCATACACACACGCTTGAGGTTTCGGGTGTTTAGAGTTACTTGTAACTACTAAATTCCATCTCAGGCGCAAGGATAAACCCGAACAAAGGAGAAAATTTAAATGGGAGTCGTAACCCTAGCCCAATTGCTAGAGTCTGGAGTTCACTTCGGGCATCAAACCCGTCGCTGGAACCCCAAGATGGAGCCTTACATCTTCACCGAGCGTAATGGCGTTCATATCATCGACCTTGTGCAGACCGCACAATACCTCGAAGAAGCATACGTTTATTTGCGCCAAGCTTCTGAGCAAGGCAAAAAAGTATTGTTCGTTGGAACCAAGCGCCAAGCTGCTGGTCTAATCGCTCAAGAAGCAGCCCGTTGTGGTAGCTACTACATCAACCAACGCTGGTTGGGTGGAATGCTCACCAACTGGACAACCATCAAAACCCGTGTCGATCGCCTCAAGGATCTTGAGCGTCGCGACGAAAGTGGCGCACTTGATCGCCTTCCTAAGAAGGAAGCATCGACCCTTCGCCGCGAAATGGAAAAGCTGCGTAAGTACCTTGGCGGGATCAAGCTCATGCGTAAGCCACCCGACATCGTCGTTGTGGTTGACCACAAGCGTGAGTACAACGCTGTCCAAGAATGCCAAAAGTTAAAGATTCCCATCGTTTCTTTGCTTGACACCAACTGCGATCCCGATAGCGTTGATATTGGTATTCCTGCAAACGATGATGCAATTCGTTCGATCAAGTTGATCGTTGGCAAACTTGCTGACGCAATCTACGAAGGTCGTCATGGCGATATCGAAGATATTGAATATGAAGTTTCCTCCGAAGATGCTGAAGCTCTTGTCGAAGCTGAAGAGATTGTCACTGGTGATGAAGAAGGGGCAGAAGCTTAAAGCTTTTGCTTTAGACTCATTTCAATAAAAAAGGATGCGCCTAGCGCATCCTTTTTTATTTTTTCGGCTTGTAAATTTTGAAAGCTTAACCCGAACTCACGTTAAACTATATGAGTTAGTGAATTTAATAAATATTTATGGTAGAACCAATTTTGTCAGGCATTGTCCTCGGTCTTGTTTTCATTACCCTCGGCGGACTATTTTTTGCTGCTTATCAGCAATATCGTCGCGTCTAGTAACAACACAAAATCCAAAAAGCAGAAGAGGCGTTTTGCGCCTCTTCTGCTTTTTGGATTTTGTGTTGATGCACATATAGCTGTCGCCACTTATATCAGAACAAATCAAAACCAAAAAGAGAGTGGCGGCGCGGAGCGCCGCCACTCTCTTTTTGGTTTTATGTCCTAATAAGACTGGCGACAGCTTGTTGGGTTTGAGTTGTTTATGCTTCTAATTCTTCAGGCTGCTCTAAATATTGGCAGATCTCATTGATTTTCATCCGATAAATATGTGGCCAGCCACCATTTGTCTCAATATCGCGTAAGAGATTAAATAGTTCATGCCGACTAGTTGGCAGCGCAGGCTGAAACAGATCATCGCGAATATGCTTATGGACTACTTCTACGACTCGTAAAATTTGCAAAAGACTAGCTGCATTGCCCTCCTGATCTTGAGCAAGTTGCCATAGGCGATCGCTGATCGCCTCAAGCTCAGATAAATCAGCAGTTTGCCCCTGTTGTGATTGGTTCTGTGATTGGATTTCAGTTTGTGCCAAGCTAAGTACCCTCGTGCGCGATAATATGGTGATTGGAATTTTACAAATTAAGTGTCTTTGACGAGCTTACCTAATATGGCTAGTCTAAAGCACCACCAACTCCTTAACGATCTCTATTTAAAATCCTAAACTAGATCGTATTTTTACCAGAGTTATCATAGTCTGCGCTTTGCGAGATCGTCCTAACTCTAAAATACTACCCGTTAAATCCCGTTAAATTTAAGAAGAGGTTATTTATGAAATTTCGTAGTTTTACGAAAGCAATTTTTACATTGTGTATCAGTTTATGCATGTTAATCGCAAGCGGCATGTTTGCTACTAATGCGATCGCAGCTGTTGAACCAGGCTTGACATACGATCAAATTAGAAATACTGGCTTAGCCAATAAATGCTCTAGCATTCTAAGCTCCTCTCGCGGCGGTCGTAACTTTATTGCCGTTGGATCTGGTCAATCTGTGGAAATTACAGATCTTTGCCTAGAACCAACCTCATTTTTTGTTAAAGAAGAATCTAGCAATAAGCGCAAAAAATCTGAGTTTGTCGCTAGCAAATTGTTGACCCGCTCAACTTCTAGCCTTGACTTCGTGAAAGCAACTGTTACAGGCAATAGTGATGGAAGTCTTAGCTTAGTTGAAACCGATGGTCTAGACTATCAACCAATCACCGTCAAAATGCCTGGCGGCGAACTAGTCGCAATTTTATTTACCATCAAAGGTTTTAATGCTAAAACTGCTCCTGGTGTAAATGGCATTACTACATCGGTTGATTTCATTGGTCCCACCGATGTACCTACCTATCGTGGTTCTGGCTTTATCGATCCTAAGGGGCGTGGTCTTGCGATCGGTTATGACTCGGCTGAAGCATTACCCGCAAAGCGCAACTCTTTTGATAACCGCAGCGTAAAGGATGACTCTACCTCCAAAGGTAATATGTCTTTGCAAATTGCGAAGCTAAATTCTGACACTGGTGAAATTGCTGGTACTTTCGAGACTGAGCAAACCTCTGACAATGACCTTGGCGGTGTTGAACCCAAGGAAGTAATCATTCGCGGCGTATTTTACGGCAAAGTTAACTCTTAATTTTTAAGTTGATTTTTGAAAAAGAGAGTCCTAATTAGGACTCTCTTTTTTTGTCTCATGTCATGAAATATGGGCTATACAGCAAAAGCCCCATGCTCTAACCGTTTACGAGGGTCGAAAATGCGATCGCGCTTTGTTGTGAGGATAGCGATCGCAAAATTTATTGGGTTTTAGTTAGCACCTCAAGCACTATACGTTACTATTTTGATGTGAAATATCAGAGAGTCCGAGTATGCAGTTAAAAAGTGTCGTTCAACCCTTTGGTGAAGTCAATGTTTATCCCCAAAATAATGGGGACATTGACATCGTTGCAACTATTCTGATGGTTCCAGACATTGAAGGCGCAAGAGTTGGCTTAGCCTTAGATGGATCGGCCTCGATGAAAAAAATGTATGGCATTAGCGGTGTCGTCAGTAGCTTCTTTGCCAGTGCCGCAGTTAACCACAATGTCGTGGAGCCAGTAGCGCGAGTGATGGTCAAGTATCTTGCCAACTTTGCGGCAACTGGCAAGGTTGACTTGATTAACTGGGCTTGCGGCGCAGCAGGTGAACTCGTTGAAGATCTGGGTAGCTTTAGTGGTGAAGAGATCGAGCAAATTGCGATCAAAGGACCAAAAATCCCTTGGGGAACAGGCACTAAATTATTACCACCCCTACAATATTTTATTGATAAATATAAAGATGCACCTGCGATCGGAGTCAAACAACCAGCCGCTATCTGCCTGATTATCACTGACGGCATTATCGAAGATCTCGAAGATGTAAAAGAGTACTGCTTTAAATATGCTTTAGAGATTGCTGATCAAACCAAACCATTTATCAAACTGTTGCTGATTGGTGTCGGTAACGAGATTGATAAAAAACAACTCGAAGAACTAGATAATATGTTTGAAGGTAGCTTTGTTAAGGATTCTGGAGGTCGTGAGATTGACCTATGGGATTATCAAGTTGCTGATGATATTCAGATTTTGGAACAGATTTTTAAAGAGTTTGTGTCTGCGGAAACGATTGTTACGCATTATGGACGTATCCTTAATCAGTTGGGAACGGTCTGCGAAGAGTATAACTTCGGCGTGCCTGCACTAATGCGATTCAAGTTGCCTGCGGGATCGACGGCTTTTAATCTAGAGTTTTCAGGCGGCAATGTGACCCAAGATATTACTGAAGCCCTACCTAAAGATATAGAGATTCCACAGCTCACTCAATCTGAACAATGGACAGATGTTGTAGACTTCGTATAAGTAAAAGCCAAATATGTTGTTATAAAAATTTGCTTCGCAAATTTTTATAACAACATATTTGGCTTTGGATATAACGCCAAGCGTTATGAATTAATTATTAAAGAAGCAATAGAAACAGAATGCCATGCTACATGAAAATAATTCCGAACCTCATGAATTAGAGCGTGAAGTTAATGGTGAAATAAAAGATAAATTGGAAGATAAATTAACAAAGGAATTAAGGAACGAAGTAAAAAGCTTTCAAGTTCCAGCTAATTTGGTGGTAGCCGAGTTTGGTGAGGTGAATGTTTGGCGAAACATGCCAGAAGTAAATTCTGCGGCAAATTCTGGGACTGTCGAATGTCGCGTAGAATTTACGATCGCAATGGAGCCACAAGGACGATTTGCTGAAGGTTGGCGGACTGGACTTGCCCTAGATGCTAGTGCATCGATGAAACGGGCCTACGGACGAAAGGTAGAAGCGCGAGTCGATCCAGAATTGTTGACTTCATATATAAAACAAGGTCGATTACGTTCTTATTTAGAAGACGGAGAACCGATTCGGAAGATTCAGCGCGAGGCTTTTGCGGAAATCCAAGAGCGCGGCTATGAGATTAACTATACGGAAAACATCTTGCAGCCATTAGTTCAGGACTTTACATCTTATTTGGCAGGCAGTTTAGATGGAACTGGCAAGACTTCGTTGATTTATTGGGGATGTGGTAAGGGTGATGAGATTCAGGTTTTGGGTGAGTTTGATGATGCGAGTTGCCAAGAATTAAAAATCGCGGGACCAGCGACTTTTAAGCTTGGGAAAATGACGAAGCTATTGCCTGCGATCGCATATTTTGCAAATCAGTATATTCAAGCTCAGCGAGGTATCTATATCTTTTTGACCGATGGCAGGATTGATGACCTAGAACAGGTCAAAAACTATACTAAGGAACTAGCGTTAGAGATTGCAGTTGGCAAAAGAAATTATTTGAAATTAATTTTGATTGGGATTGGTAATGATGTCGATCGCTATCAGTTGCAAGAGTTAGATGATTTTGATACGGGTTTAGATATTGATATTTGGGATTACAAAATTGCTGGTGAAATGACTAGTCTCTCGCAAATTTTTGCGGAAGTGGTCAATGAAAATCAGATTATTGCGGAGAATGGAGCCATCTATGACGATGCGGGAAACTGCGTCAAATCCTATCCCAAAGGGCTACCTGCTAAAGTGGATTTTGTGATGCGCGATGATTCGCAATGGTTTGAGTTAGAGGTGGGCAATCAGCGCATTCGCCAAGCTGTAGTTTTCAGTACCGCGATGGCGATCGCCCCTTTAATGAAAAAAAAACTATTCGATTTTGAGATCAAGGCTCAGGAATCAGATATTGATCAGGTTTTAGCAGATGGTGAAATTGCAAGTGATCAGACGGCAGCACCAAGCAGTTTGTGGAAAATATTTGCAGCTTTATTGATCGGTTCTGCTTTTATCGGGACAGCGATCGCCTTTGGCATTTTAATTAAGCGCATCGAAGATAACAAATTACAAAATCTGGCTGTGCCTAGAGTGCTCAAAGAATCTGTACTTGAGACAAAATCAGCTTCTAAAGCTTCAGAAAAAACTTTAATAACTAGCAATAATGTTGGAAAGGTTTCTGGCAAAAATTCTAGTAAATTAACTGGTAATAGTTCTCGTAATAATTTAGAAAAGTCTGCCATAGTTAGTGCTGGTAAAGCTACCAGTTCTATCAATCCAAATAATTCAGGGAATAATCTTAATTCAGCAGTTCAGTCTAAAAATAGCGATCGCAATGTTAGTACTTCGATTTTGCCGATCGCCAATCCAGACTTAGAAATGACCATCTTTTTTCCCTCCGATGAATCACAACTGCTGCCATCTGAAGAAACCAAAATCGATAATTTCTGGGCAAAGTTACAAGGTCGGCGCGGGCTTATTCAGGTTAGTGGTCATACCGACACGACAGGAGACTACGCCTACAATCTCGATCTTTCGCAAGCTAGGGCAAATGAGGTAGTCAGATTATTACGCGATCGCGGACTTAGTAATAATTACAAAGTCACGTTTGAAGCTTTATCGTGGCTGCAACCACTAAAAAAGAATAATACGGCAAAGGATAATGCCTTTAATCGCCGTGTTGTTTTGCAATTTAAAGAGCAGCGCTAACTTTAAGTAGGTGGACGTAATAAATAACCCAAACCCAAAAAGCTGTGGCGCACGCGCAGCGTGCGCCACAGCTTTTTGGGTTTTTCTACCTACTTAAGCCAATTCCTCTAGCTGATGTCATAGCACAAGGCTTAGAATTTACTGGATTTTACTAAATTTTTATCCATATGTCTTAGTTTAAAAAATTAAATGCTTGTATAGTCGTTTACAATGGTAATGGTTAGATTTTTTACCTTTTGAGGTATGCTCTAACCTTAAAAATTATGTAACCCTGAGGACATAAGCGAATGCTACATCGCAAAATATATCAACTTTGTGAAGCCAAGAGCGATGTTTGGATTTACCTGAGGGATCAGGGACGTTGGCTAGAAAGAGCCAAGATACTAGATATTGAAGGTGACGTGGTAACAATCCGTTATGAGACTGAGGATGAAGACGAGGTTTGCTCTTGGGAGGAAATGGTCAGATTAGAGAGTATTGGTGCTGTTACCCAAAGACTATCATCGTTTACAAAGACAGGAATGTCATCCCACGATATCCCTGTTTCTGATGATTGCCCTGAAGCCGAACAAATTCGTCCACGCAATGATCCTGACAAATAGTTACAGCAATTTTCGATCAAAAGAACCACAGTAAAAAATTTAAAAGGGTTGCAAAGCAACCCTTTTAAATTTTTTACTAGTTCTAGCTTGAGGGCAGAGCGCTGTAATAAAGACAGTACTTCGCATACCTTTCGTTTAAGCATAGAGTGGATGCAAAGCGTCCACTCTATTTTGTGTATATAAGAGATTAAAACGATGCAACCTGCTGACCTAACAACCCTTGTAGCTTTGACCCATGAGCTAGACCTAGCTTGTGTGCCTGCGAGGTTAGAGCAGGTGCATCAAAGCGATCGCCATACTATCCATCTGCAATTACGAACTTTAGAGAAGAAACAATGGCTGCTGCTGTCTTGGCATCCGCAAGCAGCACGCATCCATCTATGTACTCCGCCACCAAAACAGCCCGATACTTTCACCTTTAGTCAACAAATTTTGCATCAAGTCGCAGGATTTGCGCTTGTCTCGGTGCAACTTACTAGTCCTTGGGAGCGCGTGGTCGATTTGCAATTTGCCAAGCGCCCTGATGATGCGGTGCAGTGGCATCTCTATCTAGAAGTGATGGGCAAATATAGTAACGCAATTTTAGTTAATGCCAATGGCGAAATTGTCACCGCTGCTCACCAAGTCAGCAGCAAGCAGTCACGAGTGCGCCCGATCCAAACAGGCGATCGCTACGAGTTACCACCCGCATTACTCGAAGCAATTCCTAGTCTGAGTGAGTCCTTTGACTCATGGCGCGATCGGTTAATTTTGATTCCTAAAGAAATTAAACGCAATTTACTGAGTAATTATCGTGGTGTTAGCTCGTCGCTAGTGCGATCGCTATTAGCGATCGCAAATTTAGATGGCGATAAAAATGTGGCGGATTTAACTTTGTCTGAATGGGAAATGCTATATCAAGCTTGGCAAAGTTGGCTGACCTGTATTGACCAAAAGCATTTTTATCCACATTTAGAAGGTAAGGGCTATGCTCTCACCCACTCTCCCGCAGGATCGGAGGACAAGACTCCAGAATCAGTTAATGAATTTTGCGATCGCTATTATTCTCAACAAACTGGGCAGGTTGCCTTTCAGCAATTGCACCAACAGATTAGCCAAGCAATTCACAATCAGTTAGCGAAGTTAACTATTAAAGAAACAGAATTTCTCGATCGCCTGAAGCTCTCAACTCAAGCCGATGACTTCAAAGACAAAGCGGATTTATTAATGGCGCATTTGCATTGCTGGGAAATTGGCATGAAAGAAATTACGCTGACTGATTTCCATTCAGGCGAATCTGTAATTATTCCTCTTGACCCAACCAAGAACGCTGCCCAGAATGCTCAATCTTTTTATAAAAAACATCAAAAACAAAAGCGAGCGGCTCTTGCGATCGCACCACTTCTAGAA
>CASBRC010000160.1 GCA_949128015.1 Synechococcales cyanobacterium PMM_0003 | reverse complement strand
CTAGATATACTCTTCATTTTTGGTAGCATAAGGACTACTAAACCAATAGCTTTGATCATCATGATGCTCAAAAAGTAAGAGTCGGCGGCATAGATTGAGAGCTTCGGGTGTGAGGCTATGCTCTTGAGTTAGACATTTCTGTAAAGCTTCCCGATCGCAATCTCTAACTGTTGATAATCGCATTGTGCGATCGCACTCCAAAACTCGGTTGAGAGTCTCAAGGTCAATTGGCGGATCTTGCGATCGCAAGCAACCTTGTAAGAGTGATAGTAAATAGGGCAGATGACCATGACTTGCCAGACATAGCTTGTCGAGAGTCTCCAGATTGTCGAAGCAATCAGCAACTTGCTCTAGACGCTTTTCGGGAGCAAGATTTGGCAACATTCTTGCTAAAACAAGTTGACGCAGTAGGCTTAGACTTTCAGGATTAACATTACCAATGCGATCGCGTAGCTGTAAATTTGGTAATAGGATTGGAGCAGGGCCATATTGCTGAAATCGATTATCGTCAGGGGCGAGCGCCAGTAATGGAAAAGTATAGATCGTATGACATTGAAATTGACGCAAATACTTACCACCTTTCCCAAAAATCATCTCAGCTTGATTAATGGATAATCGATCAAGATTATCGACTAAGACCACTAGCCCTTTTTTGCCATTTTGCTTAAGGCGATCGACTTTAATTTTTGTAACTTCTTCGATCGCAAGGATGAGCAAATTTGTCAGACGTGTTTCTAAATGATGATGTAACTGGCGGCGGTTTTGATGGTTATCTTGCAAAGCTTGCAAGATTTTTTGTAACCGTAGTCCATAAGTGGAGATGACAACAGATGAAATCCGCAGCCGTTTCTCGATTTCTGCGATCGCATTAGGCAAATAGACTAGGGATAATGACTCTCCTGTGTACTCTAGTCGTTGCACAATTAACTTTAGGATCACTAGCCAAATCTCCGTTACGTCAACATCATCGATTTGTAGATATTCGTCAGCCTCGCAATAAATTACGACAAAGCCTTGCTGCTCTAGTTCACGATTTAGCCTGAGTAGTTCTGTGGATTTACCACTACCGATATGTCCTGAAAGTAATTGGTAGGTTGGTTTGTTTGGAGATAAAGCGATCGCTCTTCGCATCCGTTTTACTACATTTTCACCCCTTCCCACAGCCAAATCTACATAGTAATCAGCTTTGTAATCAGCTTCTTTTTGTAAACCAATGACAAAACTAGGATTGCAAGCATGTAGGGATTCTAGGTTTGACATAATACGGGGCTAAAATTTGGAAACAAGGGGCTTAAGCCCCTTGTTATTACCTTTTCATATCACAAAATCAAGGTGGAACGCGAAACTTTTGGTCTTAAATTATTTGAACAAGTATTCGATCGCGCAAACTCGACACATTTGCCAACGCGACATTTCACCAGTTAAGGCAGGACGATCGCAACGGGGACATGGTGGCATTTGATTAGTTCTTAGCTTCATTACTTCTTGCCAACGCTGAAATGCTTCACTGGCATTATCAGGTGGTTTAGGGATTTCTAATTTACTGCTGATTTTCAGATTGGGCTTAAGTTTGCGATTGGGTGATGCATTTGCGATCGCAGGCGGTAGATAACTGGGATGATCCTCAGCTACGACCATTCGCTCTTTTAATGTTTGCTGCTGTGTAGCCCATTTCGCCGTGGAGAAATGGATGTCTGCGATCGCCAAAGTCCCAGAATCACTGAATAATGCATTAACCTTTGCCAAAATCCGTACTCGCTCAAAGGTCAAAGCCTGAGACCAAACTGAACTTGATACTGCTACTTGTAAAGCTTTTTGATAAACCCCAATTGGGCAAGTTTGTTGTGCCACCGACTCACCGACAATATCCGCCCATTTTTCGACAATCAGCAAATATTGACAGCGTTGCTGCCAACTAGTGCGCGACTGAATGCCTTGCAAAATATTTGGTAATCCTGTTAAGGACATGCTCGTGAGCCAAAGATAACTTTTGCCTTGAATCAGCAAGTAGAAAATACTTCCTAATTCCAAGAGTAACATTTTTACAAGTAAGTTCAGCGTTGCCCAATCTACTTGCAGCAATTCTCATCAAAAAAAATTTGGATTTTGCAGCGCCTACGGCGCTGCAAAATCCAAATTTTTTTCACCAGCCCCAAGTTCCTACTTCACCTTTAAACGGTCCCACAATATCAGAAGTAATCCAGCCCCCATAGAAATCACCTGCTTGAGGCGTGATCAGCTCATCATCGACATAGCACTCATCCATCAGACTGCCATAGAAACTGATAGAGTCTTGAATATCGACAAAATTTGGGGTGGGTATAGCATAGCGCCATGCGGCATTTTGGATATATTTATCTGCGATCGCAATATCATAATATTGACTCACACCTTTCCATTCGCACATTGTCCGCCGTGAAGTTTCGACCAAGTATTCCATTTTGATATCTTCTAATGGAATGTAATAGCAAGGCGGATGACTAGTTTCCAGAACCCTCTTAGCGCGTTGGGTTTCCGCAAGGACGATCCCATTGCAAATGATCCGAATATGTTTAGTCGTATCTTCTAAAATTGCAGGGCGCGGATAGTCCCATACTGATTCCTGTCCTGCTTGCGGTTCAATGCGATTTGGATGCATAAAGTTTTTTCTCTGATTTTCTTCGGATCGCCAATAAAACCCAAATATGATTCGGCGGGCGAAGCCCACCGAATCATATTTGGGTTTTATTTGTATAAGTTATTTCGTTTGCGATCATTACCCAATCTTAGTCGCGATCTTCTTCGATCCGACTTGCCCCTTTTTCGTAGAGTTTACAAATACCGCGTCGGCTGCCTTTGATGAAATTGCAGAATAATTGAATATCAGGATTATCCGCAAATTCGGATGCTGACTCTAGAAATTCGATCGCTTGAGTGCGATTGCGATCGGACTTGTAGATCACTTCATATGCCGAAAGGATCGCACGGCGGCGATCATGACTAAACCCATTGCGGCGGAGACCAAGACGATTTAGCCCAAACACCATATTTGTATCTACTGCCATGCAATAGGGCGGTACATCCATGCCAAGGCGAGTTTGTCCACGAATCATCGCATAGGAGCCAATCCGCGTGAATTGATGCACGACTGAATCCCCACCCATAAAGGCGTGGTCATGCACTTCAACATAGCCCGCCAGCAAGACATTATTTACTAAAATTACGCGATCGCTAATTGTGCAGTTATGGGCAACATGTGCGCCCGTAAAAAACAAATTATCATTGCCAATTTTAGTTGCTGAGCCTTCCTTTGTGCCGCGATTGACCGTCACATATTCTCGCAAAATATTGCGATCGCCGATTTCCACAAAACTAACTGCACCCTTGTAGGAAGTATCCTGAGGCTCTGAGCCAACGATCGCCCCATAGCCAATTTGATTGTCGTTGCCAATCTTGGTATGCCCCGTAACGATCGCCCTAGCCCGAATCTCGCAGCGATCGCCGATCTCCACAAACTCATCCACAATGGCATCGGCTCCAATTGATGTCCCTTCGCCGATCTTGGCATCGGGATGAACCATGGCACGGGGGTGAATCGTAATATTAGTATTTGTCTTGATATCTATGTTGGTATTTGTGTTGATATTTGGCATTGAAGAAATAGCGGGCTATAGTCTGGGGCGCTAGCAAACAAGCAATAGTTTATCGCAATCATCGGCAAAGTAATCAGAAATTAGAATTGCTCGCTTAACTCTAATTTGCTACCAACACCCCCAATTTGTAGAGACGTTGGACAATTTCTTCGAGCAGTTGCGTATAGCTATAATTAGTCTTTTGCAGAATTTTTTGCACCGATCCACTTAGACGAATACGGTCTTCATTCGTCAAATCCTTAGCGGTAATGATCACAATCGGAATCGATAGGGTATCATATCGCAACCTTAGCAAATGGATTAGTTCAAAGCCATCGACATTAGGCATCATCAGATCGAGCAAAATTAAATGCGGCATGTGATGCGTCATAACTTCTAGAGCTTCTTGTCCATCCTGAGCCTCAGAGACAATACAATTCTCCTTCTCCAAGATCCGTTTTAACATTGCTCTGATATTGGGATCATCTTCAATTACCAACACTGACAATTCATCCCCTATCTCAGCACGGTGTCTCTCAATTATTGTAATTAAGCGATCGCGATCAATTGGCTTAAACAAATAATCATTTGCCCCAATCTCATAGCTTTCCTGCTTCTCATCATTAATTGTCAGCAAAATAATCGGAATTCCAGAAGTTAAAGGCTGCGACTTTAATTCCTTAAGGACTTCCCATCCACTCATAGATGGTATTTGCATATCTAAGATTATGGCATTAGGTAAAATTTGATAAACCATTTTCATCCCATCTTCGCCATTAAAAGCTGAGTAGATCGAAATTTCAAGATGATCAAGATAGGAATGAGTAGATTGATGGATCATAGGATCATTAGCAATGATTAAGATTGAAGGATATTTCCGTTGTGGGCTGACTATATCCTGCGACAAATCCTTCGATAATATTAATGAATTAGATATAGAACTTTGTCCATTTTTCAGCAAGTTTTTAGTCGTACTTTCGCAATCAATGGGTAAACAAATCGTAAAAGTGGAGCCTCTTCCCAATTCACTTATTACCGTAATATCACCACCCATCATTTGGCAAAGACGATGACTAATGGCAAGCCCTAAACCAGTTCCACCATATTGTCGAGTCGTTGAGCTATCAGCTTGATTAAATGGCTGAAACAGTCTTTGGAGATTTTCTGGACTAATTCCGATGCCAGTATCACTAATCGTGAAGCAAAAAAATTCTCCTTGAATAGATTTTTGGCGAGTTACAGTAATTTTAATTTCACCTGATTTCGTAAACTTACAGGCATTACTTAAAATATTTAAGAAAACTTGACGCAAGCGAGTCATATCGGCACGAATTCCCCCAAGTTGCAGATCGCACTCTATATCTAAATGATTATTGTTTTTGTCAACCAATGGTTGAATCGTTCTGCTTGTATCCCATACCAGCATCGGCACATCAAAATCATCGTAATAAATTTCTAATTTACCCGCTTCAATTTTAGTCATATCCAAAATATCGTTAATCAAATCTAGTAGATGCTTACCAGATCGATAAATTTTCTGGAGATCATCCCCAAAATCATCTAATCCCAATAAAGCTGCATCTTCCTGTAACATTTCGCTATAGCCGATGATCGCATTGAGTGGAGTGCGTAATTCATGACTCATATTCGCAACAAAGGTGCTTTTAGTCCGACTTGCTTCTAAGGCGCGATCGCGAGCTAGGGCAAGTTCTTCGTTCATTAGACGTAGAGTTTCTTCATCTCGTTTACGGCGCATTAAGGCTCCTAACTGCATTGCGATCGCACCAATTAAGCCCACTAATTGCTGATCGCGATCATTGGGAGATCTAGTAAAAAACGCCATAATCGCCACTACATTGGTATCGGCACTAACAGGAATCGCCAACCCCGATCGCAAACCACATTCTAAGGCAGGATATTTGCGTAAGAAATATGCTTCTGTCTCAAGTGAAATATCCCAAATCCATTCTGGACGTTGATGCCCCCAAACTCTCCCAGGAAAACCAATTCCTGAGGGAAAAGAGATGCGCTCACTAAATCTACGAAATTCTTCTAAACCATCAATACTGCTATACCATGCAGGACTACATACCAAAATCTGTCTGTCACCCGATGGTATCCATGCTTCGCCATAGTCCCATCCCGTAAACTGGCAAATTTTGGAGAGAGCGATTTCTAAAGCAGTTTGAAAATCGTTAGCAGCACTAATTTCTAAGGTCAAGCATTGCAATAACTGCGATTCTTCTTCAGCCCGCTTGCGTTGAGAAATATCCTGTACAGTACCTTCAAAACCGATTAAATTTCCAGTCAGATCTCTTACAGCCCGCACATTCTCCGAAATCCAGATTTTTGTGCCATTACGCCGATAAACCTGAGATTCAAAATTTGGAACAGTATCATGAGTCCGCAAAATACTAATGAATTCCTGACGGCGCAATGGGTTGACATAAATTTGATTGGCAATATTCGTGACATTAGTAATCAGAGATTCCGCAGAAGGATAGCCATAAATTTGGGCTAACATCGAATTAGCGATCAGATAACGTCCATCAATCGTTGTTTGAAAAATCCCCTCGATCGCATTCTCAAAAATACTCTTATACTTAGCCTCGGCATTCTCTAGATCATTACGCAGTTTAGAAGTCCTTAATTTCAATAACTTATGGATTTGGGTCGCTTGCTGCACAACATCTATTAGCTCTTCCACCTTGTAGGGCTTAGTAATGTACTTAAAAACCTTTGATTGATTAATCGCTTCCACCAAATCGGAGACATCAGTATGGGCGGTCAAAATAATCCGTAAAATATCAGGATAACTTTCAGCAACTTGACTCAAAAACTCTGTGCCAGTCATCATTGGCATTCGTTGATCAGAGACGATTACCGCAATATCTGGCTCTCGCTCTAAAATTGCCAACGCTTCAAATCCATTTTTAGCACGTAAGATGACATGGCTTCGATAGAAAATACGATGAAGTAGATCTAAGTTATCTGCTTCATCATCAACGATCAATAACTTATTGCTTGATTGGCTGCTTGATTGGTTGCTTAATTCGTTTTCTGGTGAGCTATGCATGTATGTGCTTACGAAGAGGTTTTCGCATTAAAATGATCAGCTAGACTTGGGTTTGTGTCTCTAGTAATTTAAACAGAAATATATGATCAAAATTGTAGTGACGGGTGCTACTGGGTTTGTTGGCGTGAAATTAGTTGAGAGGTTACAAGCTCTAGGCGATCGCATTGTCGTCTTGGCTCGCGATTCATCAAAGGCAAACCGTCAATTCCCCCCAGAATCTTTCCCCAATGTCGAAGTAATTAACTACAACCCTTTTGAGTTGGGAGATTGGGCTAAGGCGATATCTGGTAGTGATGCGGTAATTAATCTGGCTGGTGAACCCCTCGCTGGTGTGCGATGGACTGATAAACGCAAACAGGAAATCCGCGATAGCCGTATTTTAACTACAAAGGTATTGGTAAATGCAATTGCTCAAGCTGAAGTCAAGCCAAAAGTCTTAATTAGCGGCTCTGCGATCGGTTATTACGGCACGAGTCTTGATAAATCCTTTGACGAATATGGTTATGCGGGCGATGACTTTCTGGCGAATGTTTGCAAAGACTGGGAAGCTGCCGCCGATGCAGTTACGGACTTAGGTGTACGACTAGTCAAACTCAGAACGGGAATTGTCTTAGGGATGGGCGGTGCGATCGGCAAAATGTTACCAATTTTCCAAGTTGGCGGCGGCGGCAAAATTGCCAGTGGGAAGCAATGGTTTTCATGGATTCATCGCGATGATCTCGTGGAGCTAATCATCTATGCTTTGCAGAATCCTCAGATTACAGGCGCACTCAATGCGACGGCTCCCAAAGCAGTCACCAATGATGACTTCACGATCGCATTTGCTAAAGCTATTAAACGTCCTGCGTTTTTACCTGTGCCTGCGGTGGCTTTGATTCTATTATTTGGCGAAAGCGCAACTGTATTGGTAGATGGTCAAAGAGTCTTGCCACATAAAGCTGAGATCAATAAGTTTGCGTTCCGATATCCTGATATCGACTCAGCACTAGGTCAAATTTTTGCTTAATAACTGATAAATGCACCACATCCCCCAACCCCTTCTCCTTGCAAGGAGAAGGGGAGTCAGAGCTTTTTCTTGTTCCCCACTCCTTTGCAAGGAGAGGGGCTAGGCGTTGCCCTGAGCCTGTCGAAGGGGGTGAGGCTTTTAGGATCTTCCACGTAACATCAGTGTTTAGTTT
>CASBRC010000159.1 GCA_949128015.1 Synechococcales cyanobacterium PMM_0003 | reverse complement strand
CTATAGCTTTACACATAGCAAATAATGGTAATTGGATTTGTGGATTTGATATTTTTGAAAAGGAGGGGAGTAATAAAATATCTAATTAAACTAGTTCTTCTAAATAAATTTTAGATAAACGATCTCAATCAGAAGCAAAAGAATATTTTCTTCTAAACAATACAAAATATGAGCTAAATCAATATGCAACCAACTCAAATAAAAGTAAACCTATCCCTTCCCTTTGAATCATTAATCGAAATGATGCAATCTTTAGGACTGCAAGAAAAAATTAGATTGAGAGATTTACTAGATCGAGAAATTAATGCTAGTCAAACTATAGAAACTGAAGACAATTCACCGATAGAGAGCTTTCAACGCGGATGGGAAGATGCGATGAATGGCAGAACCAAACCAATTTCTGAACTATGGGAAGGAATTGATGTCGATTGATCCATTAGTTGAAATTAGATTCTCCGATGAATTTAAAAACAACCTTCGTAAACTAGCCAAAAAATATCGCAGCATCCGCAAAGACCTCCAGCCAGTACTAGACGATTTACAACAAGGTAAATTCCAAGGCGGTCAAATTGCAAATATTGGCTACACAGTCTTTAAACTGCGTGTCAAAAATAGCGATAATCAAAAAGGGAAAAGTGCAGGTTATAGAGTGATTTATTATGTCAGAACTACTACATCCGTTATTCTGATTACGATTTACTCAAAGTCTGAGCAAGCAGATATACCAGCATCTGAGATTAAGCGTATCATCGAAAAAAATCAAAACCCGTAAATTAGCACCCTTAGAAAGTCTTTACTAGAATCATTATGATAGGTAATGGATTGATTCAGGATCGCATTGTAGCTGTGATGATATGCGATCGCAAAAAACCATCAGGCAAACCTAAAAGTTATTAGCCAAGAGGGAGAGGGCAGTCTTTTAATCATAGAACTATTAAAAAACGTAAACATTCAAGCTAAGATGTAAAGGTTTGTTACAGATTTTTAGACCTACCATCATCAGTGAGCCGTGCCAGCTTTACCATCTGAATCCAATTATCGCTGGAGTCGTGACAACTACTCCGAACTAGCTCGCACCATCGATATTTGGCGCACAGTCCTGACATTTTCTTGGATGGTTTGGCTTGACGGCAAAAAATGGAGCTACGTCGGCGGCAAGACTGAAATCAAAGCTAAAAAACGGACGCGCAAAAGAGCAATTTGGCTGCGCGAGTCCATGCTGCAACTGGGTCCAACTTTTATTAAAATTGGACAACTGCTTTCTACTCGTGCTGACATTTTGCCTGCGGAGTCAGTGGAGGAGCTATCAAAATTACAAGATAAGGTTCCCGCCTTTAAATCTGCCAAGGCTCAGCAAATCATTGAGTTAGAACTTGGTAAAACTATTGATCAAATGTTTGGTTACTTCGATCCGATCCCTCTCGCGGCGGCGAGTCTCGGACAAGTACACAAGGCGCAATTGCATACAGGCGAAGAGATTGTCGTCAAAGTCCAACGTCCAGGGTTATTAAAACTATTTGCGATCGATTTAGGTATCCTCAAAAAAATCGCCCAGTATTTTCAAAACCATCCTAAGCATGGTCGAGGGCGCGACTGGGTAGGCATTTATGAAGAATGCAGCAAGATCCTTTATCAAGAAGCGGATTATCTCAACGAAGGCAAGAATGCGGATACCTTTCGCCGTAACTTTCGGAGCGATCGCAGAATTATAGTTCCGCGTGTGTATTGGCGCTATGCATCACGACGGGTACTGACTCTGGAATATTTACCAGGAATCAAAGTTAGTAATTATGAAGCGCTCGAAGCCGCAGGAATTGATCGCACAGCAATCGCTAGAATTGGGGCAGAAGCCTATCTAGAACAACTGCTAAATCATGGTTTTTTCCATGCCGATCCCCATCCTGGCAACTTAGCGGTAACAGGCAATGGGGAATTAATTTTCTATGATTTCGGGATGATGGGGCAGATCCAATCGCTTACCCGCGAGAAATTATTACGAACTTTCTTTGGGATCGCCAAAAAAGACGCAGAAGCCGTTATCCAATCCTTAATCGAACTGGGTGCGTTAGAAGTCACTGGTGATACTGGCCCAATTAGGCGATCGGTGCAGTATATGCTCGATAACTTCATGGGACAGCCCATGGAAAAGCAATCAGTTGCAGCGATCAGTGATGATTTGTATGATATTGCTTACGACCAACCATTTCGATTTCCTGCCACATTTACCTTTGTAATCAGAGCGCTCTCAACACTTGAAGGTCTAGGCAAAGGACTCGACCCCAGCTTTAACTTTATGGAAGTCGCAAAACCCTACGCAACAAATCTTATGGAAAATGGCACTGCTAAAGAATCAGGAAATTTGTCTACCGCCTTTCTTGGTGAGCTAGGTAGGCAAGCTGCCCAAGTCAGTAACACTGCGATCGCATTACCCCGCCGTATTGATGAAACGCTGTCCAAACTCGATCGCGGCGATATTCGCGTCCGTGTCAAATCTCAAGAAACCGATCGCCTATTAAGAAGGTTGAGTAATGTTGGCATCGGCGCGATTTATGCACTATTAGGAGCAACTTGTCTGCTATGTGCAACCCTTTTATTCATTAATAGTTTGCAGATTCCTGCCATTATTTCTGCGATCGCAGCAGGGCTTTTTGGGCTATTTTTATTACGGTTATTATCAAAAATCGATCGTCCCGAACGATAATTCAGAATTAGGATTGCTGTAGTTTATACCTGTGGGCGTTAAACTAAAGATTGCTATAGCAAAACTGGTCAATTCAACACGTCGAGCCGAACCATTAAACATGAAGCGTCTATTTGCGGGAGCAACCGATACAGGCTGTGTCAGATCAGCCAACCAAGATTCTTACTATATCGATCCTGATGGACGATTTTTTGTAGTGGCTGATGGCATGGGAGGACACGCAGGCGGTGAGGTGGCAAGTCAGATTGCCGTTGATTCCATTCGTGCATATCTTGATGCACTTTGGGATGTTGAAACTGACACTCAAAAATTAATGCAAGATGCGATCGACAAGGCTAACAAGGCGATCATTAACGATCAAGCTGCTAATCCTGTGCGATCGGATATGGGAACTACCATTGTTGTGCTGTTGTTTCGAGATGAACAACCTTGGTACTCCCATATCGGTGATTCAAGGTTATATCGACTGCGGGGTGCAAAGCTCGAACAGATCAGTGATGATCATACATGGATTGCCAGAGCGATCCAAACTGGGGTAGTCAATCCTGATGAGGCAAAAAGTCATCCTTGGCGACATATGTTGTTGCAATGTCTAGGACGCGAAGACGTTAAATCAACGCCCGCTCGTGAAATTGACTGGCAACCAGGCGATCGCTTTTTGATCTGTAGTGATGGCTTGACTGAAGAATTAAGCGACGATCGCATTGCTACTCATGTCAAAAGTATTCGTAACTGTCAGCAAGCAGCACAAGCCTTGATCGAGTCAGCCAAGTTGCGCGGCGGTCGCGATAATATCACCGTGGTGATTATTTCTAACGAGTTAATTCAAAATGATTAAGACTAACCAGTAAAAGCGACACTTTGCACTGCTTTTGCTGTTTAGTTTTGCTGTAGGGCAAAACTAAACCAAAAAAATCCTTGCTTTCAAAAACTGCTCTGGGTTTTATGTCAGCGCCAAGCGCTGAAATTACTATGAATAGTATTCGGAGAATTTTCTTTTTAATATTAGTGACCATAGCGCTAATTTCCACCATCGGGATTTCAGACGTAAGCTTTTTTGCTGACTCTGAACCAAAATCCAGTCTAGCTGAGGAAGCTTGGGGTCAAGCAGGCTCGATCGCTTATCAAGCAGCAGCAAAAACCATGCGTTCTAAAAATGGCGAAAGCCGACCTCTTGATAATGTCCAAAAACGCTACCTAAGACGATATTTTATTGACTATATTGATCGTGTGCAGATCATTTACAACGCCCAAATGATGGATCGTTGGGTGCTGGGAAATGTTGCCGTGCATTTTGGTCAAGTCGAATCGATCGCCCAGACATATTGCGATCGCATTTATCTACGCGATGATTACAAGCCTGAAGATATCAAACAATTAGCAGTTTTAGCCCATGAGATGGTGCATGTTCGTCAATGTAAGAAAACTGGCGGCTTAGACCAGTTTGGCTATCAATACTTTGTCGAATATAAACGAGCTAAACAAAAATATGAAAATAATCTCATGGAGCGTGAAGCCTACGATTTGCAAAATCGTTTTGCTAAAATCAATCAATAGAACTTAGGATATTTCCAAGAAAGAAAATACCCTGTAAAACGCGCATGTCGGACTTACCCCCTTTAATTCCCCCTTGGAAAGGGGGAAGACCAGAAATCTTGTTCCCTCCCCTTTGCAAGGGGAGGGTTAGGGTGGGGTAAATTCTTTGCTAGAAATCTCCTTAGCACTTCGCGCTGGCTCGTGCTTGTGCGCCATACCTTTTTGGGGTTCATACAGCCTGTTGAGGCTTTGAGTAGTACAGAAGATTTTTTAAAAGTGCCGCTTCGCGGCACTTTTAAAAAATCTTCTGGGTTTTATAACAGCGCAAAGCGCTGTATGGTCTAACTTAACGTTAAAATTGTTAACGTTACTTCATGCTTTCGCTGTTTTGTATACTCGACCCTTAGCTAATCTCATCGAACAATTGCAGCGTCTCCCCAGTGTTGGGGCTAAGACTGCACAACGTTTAGCGCTCCACATCCTCAAGCGCCCCACCGAAGAGGTCGAAGCCCTTGCTCAAGCATTACTTCAAGCAAAGCAGCAGGTTGGTAGTTGCACAATATGCGGACATCTTTCGGCTGAGCCAATTTGTGAAATTTGTGCCAGTCCCAGCCGCGATAATTCTGTAATTTGTGTGGTTGCTGACTCTCGCGATCTGATTGCCCTTGAAAAAACTCGTGAGTATCGCGGTAAATATCATGTTCTTGGTGGACTAATTTCACCAATGGATGGTATCAGCCCTGATCAACTAAATATCCAAAGCCTTGTGCGGCGTGTCAGTGGTAACAAAGTCGCTGAGGTAATTATGGCGATCGCACCTAGCGTCGAAGGCGAAACTACCACTTTGTATGTAGGAGGCTTATTAAAACCCTTTACAAAAGTTACGCGAATTGCCTTTGGTATTCCCATGGGTGGTGATTTAGAATATGCAGATGAGGTAACACTCGCTAAAGCGATCGAGGGCCGACGCGAAATAGATCTTTAATAGGCGAACTCCAAGGGTGCGCCTATTAGAAACAGATGGAAATATCATGTTGCACATTGATCCATCATGCAGATAATATTTTGCTGGTTTGCAACACAAGAATGATAATGATTAACCCTTTACCCAGAATAAGTTCTATGACAGCTTTATCAGGGTTGGTTGGTTCTGGTTGCATGATCTTTGGAATACCATGTTTTCCGCCAATTAGCCCCAGCCCATCGACTAGAGAGCCACAGGCGATCCTTGTCTTGGGTGGCTCTCCTACCCGCGAAAAATTTGCGGCTCAATTTGCCTTAGAACATCCTCAACTGCCGATCTTTGTTTCTTCAGGTAGTCCAGAGGAGTACGCTCAATATGTATTTGATCGGGCAGGAGTTTCCCGCGATCGCATTCACTTAGATTATCGCGCCGTCGATACGGTTACCAACTTTACGATTATGGTGACGGAGCTTCAGAAGCGTAAAATTACGCATGTGTATGTAATTACTTCCGAGTTTCATATGCCCCGCGCCCTTGTGATTGGCAAAATCGTTTTAGGTAGTCGGGGTATTGAGATGTATCCTGTGACAATTCCTTCAGAAATCAAATCTGAAAATCCTACTAAAGCTCTGCGCGATGGATTGCGATCGGTTTTTTGGCTAGTCACTGGCTCATAGTGTCAAAACCAAAAGGGAGAGTCGGCGCTAAGCGCCGACTCTCCCTTTTGGTTTTGACAGTAGGTAAAAAAAACTAAAAAGTTGTAGCGGACGCGCAGCGTCCGCCACAACTTTTTGGGGTTTGGATTTGCGCCTATCTACTTACTTTGGCTAGAGTTTTTTCAATACAGGCGATCGCAATATTTTCTCGAAATGTTGCGATCGATACAAGGCTATTCGAGTTAGCATCCCAAAGAATAAATTTAAAGCAATTAGGAATATCAAAAATTCGTAACGTTTTTACATCTGCAAGTAAATGAATATTGTCCAGATGACAAGCCCTGAGATGGTAATTGGGAATACGCTCAGATAAATGATGAATGTTGTGGTAGCCAATGTCGGCGGAAAACCAATTTAAAATCGCTGGCAACTTTAGATAACTACTGCCTGCGATCGCCCCATGCAAATAATCCCATCCCTCTGTTTTATGCGCATAAGAACCCTCAAAATTATGCTGCACAAAGAACACACAGATAAAAATGGCGGCTGCACCAGTTAGCGTAATCCCATAAATACCCAAGAAAAAGCCGACTCCCAGTAACTTGCTAAAGAAAATCCAGCTAGTAATCACACAAATATTGTTGAAAAGTAAATCCCAAAACTGCTGCCATGTATACCAATCTCTAGAGTCATAGGAAGTAACAATTTCTGAGAAACTCTTACCTGTATTTCGGTTCAGCGAATTTAACAAATAGGATATAAACCTAAATGTTCCGATGATTAAAGTAAGTCTTGGCTTAATCGCTAAGTAAAAGAAACCACCAGGAAGAAGCATCAATGGGTGTCTTATCAATTCATAGCGCCGTTGAGCCGATGGACTAAGTTTCGCGAACTCCTCTGTCGAGGCAAGTCCAGATGGTCCACGATATCGCTCCCAGTCGCCATTGGTTTTGTGGTGATAGGCATGACCTCTTGACCAAGGGTATTGGGGAATTGCGTTAACCACACCGAGCAGAAAACCAATACCACGGTTCACTTTTTTAGAGCTAAACAGTGAGTAATGTCCGCAATCATGCATTAAAGAAAAACAACGCGCCAAAAAGAGGGTCATTAACACCATGATGGGCAGTAGCAGCCAAAACGAGATCGCCACAGCCTTAACCGCTAAGAACCACAGCAGAAAATAGGGAATAAGTGTATTGAGAATTTGATAAGTTGCGGCAAAGTTATTGCTCTGCATATAAGGAGTCAGGATAAAATCTGACTTTTTAACCCCGTTGATCATTCAGTTAAACTCATTTGTAACAAATAATGAAGAATTCATATAGTGAAGACATCTAGCTAGACATCTTTAACTCTTTTCCCCAGACACTCATTATGATTGAGTTTGCCTAATATTGCAGTGTCTAAAAAAACAAAAAATCCTTTCGCTTGCTTATTCTGGGGTGTAGCTATAGAGCCTAGAAAAAAAATTAAAATTTTATTGCTTAAAAATCCCCTTCAGTGTTATCTTAATAAAGCGCAAAAAACGCACAACGCCGGGATAGCTCAGTTGGTAGAGCAGTGGACTGAAAATCCACGTGTCACGAGTTCAAATCTCGTTCCTGGCATCATTATCGAAAAATTGGAAAGAGGTCGCAATGCGACCTCTTTCTTTTTCACCCCAAAGCGCTGTAAGATTCCAAAAGCGAAGTCATCACTTAATTGATTGGAGAGTATAGCCTTGAAAGGAATTTTGATTAGCTTTGGCATTATGGCAGTTGCTGTACTGATCATTGTAGTTGCTCAAATTACAGGCGGACAGCCAGCAGTTGCTAGCAGTGGTGCGCCATCTACAGGTGTACCAAATCAAACAGAAGTAAAAATAGCAGAAGCACCTTTAATTAATATGAGTGATTCCGAAATCAAAGACACTGGCACTGGGCTTAAATATAAAGTGATCACAGCGGGTACGGGTGCGACACCGAAGAAAGGCGATACCGTTATCGTGCATTACACAGGTACACTCGAA
The DNA here is from genome assembly GCA_949128015.1 of Synechococcales cyanobacterium PMM_0003. Lineage (GTDB taxonomy): Bacteria > Cyanobacteriota > Cyanobacteriia > Pseudanabaenales > Pseudanabaenaceae > Pseudanabaena. Next base: position 4,369 of record CASBRC010000159.1, on the reverse strand, counting down.
GACGGAACTAAGTTCGATAGTTCTCGCGATCGCAATAGTCCTTTTTCGTTCAAGCTTGGCGTTGGAGAAGTGATCAAGGGCTGGGATGAAGGTTTATCGATTATGCGTGTTGGCGATCGCTACACCTTGATTATTCCTCCCGATCTTGGCTACGGCGCTCGTGGGGCAGGCGGAGTTATTCCTGCAAATGCCACCTTGATTTTTGATGTTGAGCTGTTGCGTATTTCTTAAGTCGCAGTAAAACCAAAAAGATGTAAAAGATGTAGTGCAGGCTGTGCCTGCACTACATCTTTTTAATTAGAGGCTATATTTCTTAAATCTGGACGAGTTGCAGGTGTAAAGAAGAGCGTCTCAAACGAAGCATCGCGATTGCCTAATGTTTCGTAAAAGAAGAATGAAAAGCCGTCAAGTGTAAGTTCACGAGCAACTCTGACTTGACCTTTGATTTGTCGCATATCGACATTTTGAACTCTCAAGCCAGTTAAAATCCCGATCGCTACAGGGATTTTTTGACGAATCTCCTGTAATTCTGGGCGTGATAACTCCCTTGTAAAATTGTCAATATCATCTCGGTATACCTGCACAATCAACTCATCAATAAATCCTAAATAAACCCAGTTATACCAATCTTGTAGGTACTTAACATAAGAAAATTCTTTTGGGTTAGGAGATAAAGAAATTAAGCAATTAGGCTTAATTTCTCTAACAGATTTAGCGATTTTCCTCATTAAATTTGTAACTGTTTTTGCTCGCCAGCGCATCCATTCAGGATCTTTAAAATCTTCTGGTGGAAGCCTGCCAAAATGGGATTTTTTATACAAAGCGATCGTGTAATCATCATAGCCAAGTTCTACAGGCATACCAAAATGATCGTCAAGTTGAATGCCATCAACATCATATTTCGTGACAACTTCTACGATTAAATCCGTCAGCAACTTTTGGACTTCAGGATGGGTGGGATTGAGCCAAGCAAGACGATGCTGATCTTTTTCTCCATGCAAAAAAACATGCGAGCCATCTCGGCGCTTAGTGATCCATTCGGGATGTAATTGCATTAATTCTGAGCCTTCCTCAGTCATTAAGCCATACTCAAACCATGGGATTACTGCAAAATCTTGCTCGTGACCAAACTTGATTGCTTCGGCAAGCATGTCTCGTTTTTGAAGCTCAGGTATAGGATAGACAGGTATCCCAAAACTTTTTTCGGCAACTTTACTAGGGTAGAGAGTGTATCCCCCATTCCAAACTGTTGGATATAGCGTGTTAAATTTTAAACGCTTTAATCTTTTAATCGCCCTTTCAAGACTCTGTGCAGAAAATAAAACATTACTATCAACATTAGTTAACCAGATGCCGCGCAATTCACTGCCATTCGAGGGTCTGATCGTGGGTTGAGTAGTTGGCGTTGATTGATCAATCGTGTTGCTAGCAGTATTACTGTTAGTTGTCTGAGCTAAAGCCAAAAAAGGGAAATTGATCATCATTGCGATCGCAAATCCCAAAAATGTTAAAACCAAGAAACGAAGACGCGCTTGCCAAGATATAGACTTAATTTTCCCCATAATTACTAACGAGCTAGGTCAGCTCTGACTCCTCACATTTAGGCTTCATTTTTTTGTAAGCTTGTCGAAAAATTGTGTTTAAAAAGCCGTCCTATGAAGGACGGCTTTATATACTAATTTAACACAGTAGGTCAAATCTATACTAAGACAAGTAGGATAATCACAGAAAAGCCATGTTAGTTCTCGAAGCTGATTGACTAATCATGTATTCGATCGCCTGTGGGTTGTCGATGCGTTTAGAGGCTTGCAAAATCTCGATCCTGACTACACCTTATTTGATTGCATCGGTTTGATAGGCGGTAATCAGGAATCCGTCGCCATTTAAACGTTTGGTCACGGCGACAACCCAGCATTTTGCTTTGAGGATAGGCAATAATCAAGTAATTTTTTGGATGAAGCGGGCAAAGGATGAACACTTTTTGCTGATTTTATCAAATTTAGATATTTTTTTAGCGATCGATTCTGCATGGATGAGGTCATTGTATAGTCTGCCAGTATTTTCTTTGAAAATTTTTGTTAGTGCTTTTTTGGGATTGGTTCCTCCATTAGGTGACTTTCTGATATCTACAGGATGAGAAGGGGTTGATAGGATAGATGAGAGGGCTGCTAAATCGTACAAAAACCATTCTTCGAGTTCTGGATCGATGCAGATTAGGTAAACATTTGGTGAAGTTACTTCAGCGTTTTTTAAGGAGTTGAGAATGTTTAAGCGATCTTCTTTGCGACAGGGCTTTTGTCCTTTCTCTCTCCACGCTGGATAGAGATCCCAGATAATCAAAATGCGATCGCAGCCTTGTTTGATTAATTGCGCCGCAGCATTGCCACAATTGGCGATTAGATTAGGTTTATTGTCCAGAGTGAGACTTGTAATCTTAATGTCTGATTGAATCTGACGGGCAAAATATTCGCATACTTTTTTGTCTGCTCCTTGAGGACCACATTCAAAAATCATCCCTACATTCAAAGTGCTTCCTCCTGATTTAATCTTCCCATTGTGTAGAGTTTGCCGAGGCTAAATTGCTCAGTCCATTCTTGAAGAGATTTTTGGTTGGCAGGACGGGTAAAGGTTGGTTGTCCTTGGCTGTCTCGCTCAACCATAACTATATGAGATAGGCTTAGTAAATCAAGTAAGTATGGGGAGTGAGTGGTAATAATAATTTGCGATGTTCCTGATTCAACGACATTACGAATTTCGTTAACAAGAAGATGGATGGTACGTGGGTCGAGACCATTTTCGATTTCTTCGATCACGATTAAGGGTGGTGGGTTAGGATGTCGCAGAATGGCTAATAGGGCTAATATTCGTAAAGTACCTGTGGAAAGCAACCAACTGGGAACTTTAAAGTCTGCTTCGGTGAGTTGTAGGTAAACGCTTCTTTCTAGTTCTGATGTAATTTTTGGTTGTAGATCGAGTGCATAGGGTAAGACATATTGCAATGCTTCCACAATTCCCATGAATGCAGAAGGATCTTGAGCATAGATACTTAAAAGATATTCAGCGATATTAGATCCATCTTTTACTAGGTGGATTTGACCGCCCGATCGCTTTTGTGGTGATGGATTCACCATCAAGTAAGGGTTGAGGTTTAGGAATTGCCAACGGGTGATATTTGCATACAGGTCTATATTTAATTCACTGTCAGCGAAAGATGAAACGCAGGATATGTCATCTGGTAGGTGCAGGGATATGTGACTTATATCCTCTTCATCTAAAGAAAAATATGAAGCATCACCATTACTAGAACGATTGGCAGATAGACCTAGTTGATTTCGGATTTGTATGTTCTCTTTTTGAATAAAAAGTTCATTTCCGCCAGTCTCAGTTGTTATGCTCATTGTGGCGCGATATTTTTGCCATAGAAGATTAAATTCTGTGGGATTAGATTCGTAGGCGCGATCAATGTTAGAAATTTGTGTATGGGTTACTGCTTGGTTACGAACGTATTCAAAGCCTCGCCACGGACGCATCGCTTCGTCTAAGCCCGACTCGATGATGATTTTGTAAGTTTCTAGTGCTTCGATAATGCTGCTTTTGCCAGAGCCATTGTTGCCGATAAAAACGGTTAATGGTGTTAGGCGAATTGCTTTGCTATTACGGATCGCTTTAAAATTTTTGATTTGAATAGATTTCAGCATGGTTATTTAATCAGTCCTGTACGAACATCGCGATAGGCGTTGAGGGCGTTGAGTTTGACTGGATTGGCGACGATGGGGAATGTACTCAAGATATGGGCAAATTCGATTTCGGTGAGTCCGTAAATATGGGCGATGATGCCGTCTAGTTCGGCGCGGAGTTTGGCGCGATGAATTTCGTTGATCGCTCCATATTTGCTCTTTTCATCGTCTGGATATTTCTGGGCGGGAGAGAGTGGTTTTAATCCTATTTCTTGAGCGAGGTCGTCAAATTCTGGGGTGGTGCAAATTAATCTTGCGGCGCGTTCTACGATTTGGGTAAACCATTTGTCGCTTTGTTGGAGTCGGGGGACTGGCGTTGAGTAGACATAGAACATATTGCAGTGAGCAGTAACTTTTTGACGAATCATAAAATCGAATAGAAAGCTATCTAGAAGCGAAACTAAAAACAATAATTCTTTTGGATTTTGGAATTGCTGCGAAACAATCAGAGTATTACCTGCAAGTATATTTTTAGGCACTATCGTTGCGATCATCGTCCGAATATCAGTATTTCTAGCAATATCTCTAAAACCTAAACGATACTGCTGATAATCCAACTTTTGCCCAACATCAGCTACTTTTTTACCAAGTAGAGATTGTCTAGCTTCTGTCTCATCAATCCAATAACGAGG
>CASBRC010000158.1 GCA_949128015.1 Synechococcales cyanobacterium PMM_0003 | reverse complement strand
TCATCAGGGCAGAAGAATATCTCTCGAGGCGTTTGGTTAGATGGCGTTTGGTTAGATGGCGCTTGGTTAAATGGTGCTTGGTTAAATGGCAATGCTGGATAGTTTTTAACCACACTTTTGGAATTTGCTTGAGAAATCGCTTTAGACTGTAATGAGGACTTATTCATAGGATTTTTGGTTATTTCTGTTTGGTAAATGTCCATGTCAAGACTTTAATTGGGGCTTGTTTGAGAGCATCGATCAAAGCCTCATCACTTTCGTACTTCAGTTCTGACAAATGGCAAGATTCCACATTAACTGTGAACTCGTCATCTACAAAGTTCCAAGGCTCTACGGTTAAATTCCCGTTCGCTAAACAGCGTAGATCGTAGCGCTGGTTATCCATGCCATGGTTAATCTCTAAAGCTCTACCATCCTCTGGAACTTGTCGCTGTACCAAAATCAAAGAGAGGCGATCGCAGAATTGCATAAATCCGTAGGCAAATTCTGCTTCCTCTTTAGTTATATTTAAATCTTTTTGCCATTGTTCCTGATTTCGCGATTGCGTTTCGAGAAAACTGCGCCAATCTTCAGAGAGTTCTTTTTTGCTTTGATTGAGATAGCAAGCGTGCATAGAAGTTAGCATAGCGACCCACCGCCCTCTATAGCGTGATTCGTCCAAGTGCTTTTTCAAAGCCTCTGACACTTCTGGGGACTCTTTTCCTAAAGTAAAGTCTAAAGGCGCACCAACTTCAGTTAAGTGACTACCTTTCCATTCCTTTTCAAGATCATCATGATGGGAGATTGCGGCAATCGTTTCATAAAGGCGAAGTGGAGCATGGGAGCGTTTCCAATGTCCGCCCAATTGAGCTGCTAGTAGAGCATGGGAGCGCTGATAGATCGTTTCCCATCCATCTGGGACTTGGTTTACAATCATAGATTTATTTTTGCTTCTCCAGAGCTGAATTTTTGAATTAAACCTATTACCGCCGCCGATGCGCGATCGCCTATAAGTCGCTCTTGGTCATAGCCTAGTACCAATTCCCAAGCATGCTCAGGATACATATCTGCTAAGGGCAGAGCTACATCAGTCAGCATCCATTGACCGTGACGTTCATCTTCGCGAATATGTAATTCCCAGTAACTCATGGCGACACTAGATAGTTGTAATCGTTTTGCTGCAAACATATAGTCGGTATAGAAAGACGGACCAGCGATCTCAAAATAGGTTAGTCCGCCGTTGTAACGCAAAAAATGACGTTTACGTTCTGTAAGCAAGAAATTGTGATTGATACTGGCTAAAACCTGCCAAGGCACTAGATCGAAGTAAGCTTCGGGCTGAGTGTTTAGATTCAATTCCGCCATCATTTGGGCAAAGAAAGTAGAATGCTTACGCGCCAGACGACCGTTGCCATATTCTTCTAGTAATACTCGAACTAGAGTTGATTGAATTTCATTGCTAGCACCACCTAAAATTCGGGAGAGCCGACTCGCTTCCACCAGTCCATCTAGAGATGCGATCGCTAATAGGATACGATATCCCTCTAAATTCATGTCGTCGCGCAAATAACGCTTTGTCTCAGATAGTGGAGGATGTAAGTCTCGATCGGCTCGTTGGCTCAAGCCTTGTTTGACTGCTTCTGCATCCAATCTTTCTGACATATTCACTTGAGTCAGTTCCCAAGTTTGCCAGTTTGACTCTAGACGATCACGTAAGGAATGGAAATAAATAGAGCGTTCATTGTTGTAATTACTCAGATCGTCGTACCAAAACAGATTTAGACGATTTAGACGGTAGAGGATTCTCTGTAAAAATCTAGATGCTATTTCAGAGTCCTCTGTCTCTCCATAAGCATTAGCTAAGGCTGAGGCGATCGCTATTTCTAGATCTTTAACTAGAATGGGCTGGATTTTAACCTGTTCATCTAAATTTTTCAGGGTTAGAAGTCGATCAAACTGTTGTTCGGCTTTGTCATAATTGCAAGTTAGAGGAAGCCATGAAGTTTCTAATTTTTCTTTGACGATCAACATTGAATTTGTCATAGTACTTCCTGTTGAAGCTTTGATAGGTATATGGGAATTGTTGAAAGTGCGTCTTAACGATTAAGCTCTGCGATCGCCCAAGTGGTATAAGAACCAATGGGACTCCAAAGCAGGTAAGGCACAAGTAAAAGTGCGCCCCAAGCAGAGATTTGCCAAACCACTACAGTTAGCAATATTCCTAATCCAAAGCCGACTAAACCCACAAAAGTTCCTAATTTAAGATTGCGCGATCGCAGGGTGATCGGGATATAGGCAATAATCGCTATCTCTAGAAGTAGATAAAATGCCATTATCAACCAACCTGTAGAATTACCTATTTCTGCCTCCCAGACTAGATAAGCAGAAAAGCCTCCACAGATCAAAATCACCGTCCAAATCACAGGAATCAGAACCTCAAAAGTAAGCCATCGAGGACGGCGAAGCTGCTTGAACCATTTAATATCCTTAGGTGAAATCAAAATTGCACCTAAAGAAACGAAAAAAGTAATTAGCGCGATCGCCATCCATGACTTAATCATTGCCAGTCACAAATAAAGGACTAATGAATATGAAGCAGAAAAACTCTAGAGACCGTATACACCGCCACGCTATAACGCCTTTTGATATGTTGGACTAGGTTAAGCGGTGCAAGACGATCATGCGATTAGTTCTTTGAATTGGTATTACTGACCTAAGAAATTTTTGACAGAATCAATTAGACCTTCAACCTTGTTTTCAGCCTTGTCAGGTAGATCTTTGGTATTTTCCTTAGCTTCATCGGCGCGATCGCCTACCATCTTCTTAGTTTTCTCTACACCTTCATCCATTTTGCCTTTAGCATCCTTAGCCATATCGTTAGCTTTACCAATATTTTCCTTGGTACCTTTTTCTGCATTTTTAGCTAAGTCCTTAGCCCGCTTTTCTGCTTCTTTCGCAAGGTCTTTAGAGGTGTCTGCTAGTTTGTCAATCACCTTGTCAGTTCTTCCATCACGAAGATCGCGACCGATTTCCTTGGTAATGCCTGCGGCTTTGTCGATCGCCATGTCTGTCTTTACACCTTGCGTCATTTTGTCAACTTGACTGCCAATACTCGCTAAGGGAGATGCGATCGCATTTAAGCTGAAAAAGGTCACTTGCAACATCAAAACTAGCGCAAAAACACAAGCGAAAAACAAGCTTTTTTTAGTACTATTCAGTATCGCAGTGACAGGAGTATGGGAACGAGTAGTTTTGCTATTGTCTAAAATATGAGTCATTGGGTTCACCTAAATATTATTTGTGTAGTTTATTTAGTCAATATTTAAACTAACAGTCGCTTGTTTGATGTCGTGTTTAGGCAATGTATAAATTGCGTGAATTGCATTAGAACAAAACAAATCTTGACAATAAATTGCTTTGTACTTCCAATAGAAACTTTGCTTTTTTTCGGACTTTGGTAAAGGAGTAGTCAGTCAATCAGGTTGCTGGACTCTAGCTATCAAAAAATTCAGATTAAGCGTGGTACTCGTAGAGGATTCTTTCAAGATATTCTCTCTCTTACTCTTTTAGCTTAACGGCTTCTCCCTTTTTTTATTTTCTTATCCCGAACTGACGTTATTTAAGAGTTAGCGAGCTTTAAAATTTTTTGCCAATGAGCTTCAGATACTGGAACAACTGACAAACGGCTGATACGGATTAGATCAAAGCCTTCAAAATCAGGATCTTGTTTGATTTGAGCAAGGGTGACGGGCTGAGATAGCGATCGCAGAGCCTTAACATCAACTACAGCGCGTTTTGGATCGTTTAATTTGGGATCAATATAAGGCATCGTAATCACTTCAGCGATCCCCATAGCGCGGCGTTCACCGCCTGTATGATAAATCAACGCTAAGTCTTTGGGTTGCATCGTCCGAATATGTTTCAGCGCTAAGTTATTATTTACGCCATCCCAAATCGTTTTGCGATCGCGCTCTAGATCCGCGTAGGAATAAACATCAGGCTCACTTTTGAGTAGCCAATAAGCCATAATTTATGTCACGTTAACTGGTGTAGGTAAGCATAACCCAGAAAAGCTGTGGCGCACGCGCCACAGCTTTTCTAGGCTTTGATTTGTCCTAATAGGCTTAGGATCGCAAGCTAAATAACTTATGCATTTCAAAAGCCAAATATGGTGCGGCGGGCTTCGCCGCCGCACCATATTTGGCTTTTATTTAATTTGGGAGGCTTGTCGATAATTATAAAAACTGTAGTAACCAAAACACAAGCAAAATTCTTGTAGATTATAATTAGTAACGCCCCACGCAGCAATTAAATCAGCCAATCTTTGTTGAAACTTTTGCTTTGCGTTATATTTTTTCTAATAGCAACAATAATCCGATGGAAATGAGTCGCGTGAATACAAGTCAGTCTAATCAGTCTGGAGCTACAAATTTGATCCCAGGTCCCTATTGGCTGGTGGAAGAGCGTGATGCCTGTGGGGTGGGTTTTATTGCAGACAAGGAAGGTAGAGCTAGCCATAAAATCGTGAGCAATGCGCTCAAGGCTCTAACTTGTATGGAGCATCGCGGCGGCTGTAGTGCTGACCAAGACTCAGGCGATGGAGCAGGCTTGATGACCGCAATTCCTTGGGGCTTGTTACAAAAAGAATTTGCCGACTTGTCCATCGATCCTGCACATTCGGCTCTGGGGATGTTTTTCTTGCCGCAGGATGGCGATCGTGCCGCTAAATGTCGCGAAATTACCAACAGAATTGCGCAAGAAGAAGGACTGCAATTATTGCGGTGGCGAGTTGTTCCTGTCAAACCAGAGGTATTAGGCGTTCAAGCCAAGGAAAATCAACCGCAGATCGAGCAAGCAATCTTTGTGGCTGATCAAAGTCTTGACCAGATTGAAAGAGCAATTTATATTACCCGCCGCCGTATCAAGCTTGAGGCTAAACAGCTTACGCCTGATCAACCTAGCGATTTTTATATTCCATCATTCTCTAGTACTACGGTGATTTATAAGGGCATGGTGAGATCAGCCGTCTTGAATACTTTTTATGAAGATCTCCGAAATCCTGATTATGTATCGACTTATGCGATTTATCACCGCCGTTTTAGCACCAATACTTTACCAAAATGGCCCCTTGCTCAGCCCATGCGCTTTCTTGGTCACAATGGTGAAATTAATACTTTACAAGGAAATACCAACTGGTTCCTTGCGCGTCAAGGCGACCTCTCCCATCCAACTTGGGTAGATGCTAACTGCGATCGCTTAAAGGATTTATTACCCATTCTCAAGCCTAACGAGAGCGATTCGGCAACCCTTGATCACGTTTTTGAATTGCTAATTGAGACGGGGCGTAGCCCCCTTGAGGCGATGATGATCCTTGTACCAGAAGCCTATGAAAACCAACCAGACTTAAGCGATCGCCCTGAAATTGTCGATTTTTATGAATATTACAGTGGCTTACAAGAAGCGTGGGATGGTCCTGCGCTCTTAGCGTTTAGCGATGGCAAGATCGTTGGTGCAGCGTTGGATCGCAATGGCTTGCGTCCTGCTCGTTTTATGGTTACTAATGATGGCATGGTGATCGTTAGCTCTGAAGCAGGAACCGTGGATATTCCTGAGGCTGATATTATCGAAAAAGGTCGCCTTGGACCTGGACAGATGATCGCGGTGGATTTGCAGACCCATGAAATTTTGTATAACTGGGATATTAAAGAACGAGTTGCTAAGGCTCATCCCTATGGTGAATGGATTAAGCAAAGTCGTAAAAATTTAGAATCAAAGCCCTTCTATGCCGCGACAACCCTTGATGAGCAGAAGTTACTTGCCTATCAAACTGCTTTTGGCTACACCCTTGAAGATGTAGAAATGGTTGTCGAAGCGATGGCTCAGGACGGCAAAGAGCCAGTCTTTTGCATGGGTGATGATGCGCCTCTTGCTTTTCTGTCGCAACGCCCACATCTGCTCTATGACTACTTCAAGCAACGTTTTGCGCAGGTGACCAATCCGCCGATCGATCCTCTGCGTGAAGGAACGGTGATGTCGCTGTCGATGTTCTTGGGTGAAAAAGCAAACTTGCTTCTTGCCATTCCTGAAGCAGCTAGTCAAATTAAAATCAAGAGTCCTGTAATTAATGAGACAGAACTTGATGAACTTCAGTCATTAGGATTTGCTTCGACAAAATTGGAAATACTGTTTGCTGTATCCACTGGTGCTGATGGACTCAAAAATGCGATCGCAAAACTTAGTGATGATGCAGTAGTAGCCGTTCGCAACGGCTCGAAGCTTTTGATTTTATGCGATCGCAATCTAAATGCCGAAAATGCCTATATTCCGCCATTGCTAGCAGTAGGAGCCGTGCATCACCGTCTCTGTGCTGAAGGAATTCGCATGAAAGCTTCGATTGTGGTAGAGACTGCCCAATGTTGGAGTACGCATCATTTTGCTTGCTTGATTGGCTATGGAGCCAGTGCTATTTGTCCTTACCTAGCCTTTGAAACGACGCGCCAATGGTGGGGTAAAGCTAAGACTCAAACACAAATGCAAAGTGGTAAAATCAAGACTCTGAGTATTACTCAGGTTCAAGATAGCTACCGTAAAGCTGTTGAAGGTGGCTTATTAAAGATTCTCTCGAAGATGGGAATTTCGCTCCTGTCTAGCTATAGCGGCGCACAAATTTTTGAAGCGATCGGGATTGGATCTGAAGTAATTGATGCTTCCTTCAAGGGAACTGTTTCCCGTGTTGGTGGTGTCAACTTTGCCGATATTGCTTCTGAGTTGCTCAGCTTCCATCATCAAGCCTTCCCTGAATTGCAACACAAAAAGCTGGAAAATTATGGCTTCGTGCAGTATCGCCCCACTGGTGAATACCACATGAACAGCCCTGAAATGGCGAAGGCTTTACATAAAGCCGTGGCGGGTGATGGCTATGACCATTACGAAGTCTATCGAACTCAATTACAAAATCGCACGCCGACGGCATTGCGTGATTTACTAGAATTTAAGAGCGATCGCCCTAGCATTCCTCTAGAAGAAGTGGAAGATGTTTCAGGAATCCTGAAGCGCTTCTGTACGGGTGCTATGTCCCTCGGAGCCTTGAGCCGTGAAGCCCATGAAGTGCTGGCGATCGCCATGAATCGAGTGGGTGGTAAATCTAACTGTGGCGAAGGCGGCGAAGATCCGATTCGCTATTTACCGATTAATGATGTGAATGAAAATGGTATTTCGGCATCATTTCCACATCTCAAAGGTTTAAAGAATGGCGACAGTGCCAACTCCGCGATCAAACAAATTGCATCGGGACGTTTTGGTGTCACTCCTTCCTATCTCGTCAGTTCCAATCAATTGGAAATTAAAATGGCGCAAGGTGCAAAACCAGGTGAAGGCGGACAATTGCCAGGACCAAAGGTCAGCAGCTATATCGCCATGCTTCGTAATTCCAAAGCAGGAGTATCGCTGATTTCGCCGCCGCCGCATCATGATATTTATTCTATTGAAGATCTCGCTCAGCTAATCTTCGACTTACACCAAATCAATCCTACTGCCAAAGTCTCTGTGAAACTAGTTTCCGAAATCGGCATTGGCACGATCGCGGCGGGTGTGGCTAAAGCCAATGCCGACATCATCCAAATCTCTGGCTTTGATGGCGGTACGGGCGCGTCACCCTTGAGTTCGATCAAGCACGCTGGCTCACCATGGGAGCTTGGTTTAGCCGAAGTACATACAGTATTAATGAGTAATAAACTTCGCGATCGCGTATTGTTGCGCGTCGATGGCGGCTTCAAAACTGGTTGGGATGTGGCGATCGCGGCTCTCCTCGGTGGCGAAGAATATGGCTTTGGTACGGCGGCGATGATTGCTGAAGGTTGCATCATGGCGCGAGTTTGCCACACTAATAAATGTCCCGTTGGCGTAACGTCTCAACTAGAACAGTTCCGCAAGCGATTCCCTGGTACGCCTGAAAACGTGGTTAACTTCCTTTACTTCGTTGCTGAAGAAGTGCGTCAAATCCTTGCTAGGCTTGGTTACAAATCTCTCAAGGACATCATCGGACGCTCTGACCTCTTAGCCCAGCGTCAAGATTTGAAACTCGCTAAACTCAACCTTAATCAAGTTGATATGGGTTGCTTGATTAATCTGCCCGACACCAAGAGCGATCGCAATTGGTTAGAGCATTCCGTAACTGCTTATAGTAACGGCGCAGTTCTTGATGATCAGATTTTGGCGGATCTCGAAGTCCAAAATGCGATCGCAAATCAAACTGATTTAAGTAAAAGCTATGCGATCGTTAATACTGATCGCTCAGTTGCAACCAGAGTCTCAGGTGCGATCGCCAAGCAATATGGCAACTCTGGACTCGCCAGCCACCTCAATCTCGAATTTGTCGGTGCAGCAGGGCAAAGCTTTGGCGCATTTAACATTAATGGACTCAACCTTTCTCTAATCGGTGAAGCCAATGACTACATCGGTAAAGGAATGAATGGTGGCAACATCAGCATCAAACCAAAGCCAGACTGCATCTTCAATCCTGCTGATAACTCCATCGTTGGTAATACCTGTCTCTATGGCGCAACGGGTGGTTATCTCTTTGTCGATGGACGGGCGGGTGAACGTTTTGGCGTGCGGAACTCTGGCGCGAAGGCGGTCGTTACAGGTACAGGCGATCACTGTTGTGAATATATGACTGGCGGTGTGATTGTCGTTCTCGGAACGACAGGGCGCAACGTGGGTGCAGGCATGACAGGCGGTATCGCTTATTTCCTCGATATCGATGGCAAGTTTAAAGATCGCCTCAGCCAAGAAGTTCTACAAGTGCAAAGGGTTGATACTATCGCAGGTGAGAACCAATTGAAGGAACTGATTCAGTCTAGCTATGAGCAGACTGGCAGTAGTCGAGCGAAGGAAGTTCTCGATAATTGGTCGATCTATTTGCCTAAGTTCTATCAAGTTGTGCCACCTTCGGAGCAGAATAGCCCTGAAGCCACAGATGAACTGACCGTAGCCGCAACAGTCTAAGAACCAAAAAGCTATGGCGCACGCTACGCGTGCGCCATAGCTTTTTGATTTTGGGTTTTATTTTAAGTATAAGTATAAATACTTAATAAGTAGCACTCAGAGATAAAATATTAAGAAAAGTTTAAGCGATCCCCAAAGTTGCACAATTTCTAGCAAAATAAATTTATTCAAACGGAGCCAGCTTATATATAGGCTCTGAATTTAAATAACAACTTAATAAAAACACCTAAACAAGCGATCTCAAAAGGCAAATGGTAATTTATACTTAGCCCTAAGAGATCGCTTGTTTGTATGAATTTATTTAAGTTTTGTCTTGATAATTTATAAGTAAATTATCTATTTGCGAGTTGGAAATGTGGAAAGATTTAATGTCCGCAGCGTTATTGATGGTTATAGCCAAGGCTATTTTTTGATGTCAGAGGGCGATGGAGAGCCGATTGAGTGGTATTACACTAATAGTCGTACTTTAATGCCTCTTGACCAGCGATTTCGATATCCTAAATCTTTGCAGCGTGTAATCAATCAAAACCGCTTTGAAGTTAGGATTGATAGTGCCTTTGAGCAGGTTGTTGATGGATGCGCCGATCGCGAAACTACTTGGATATCCAAGGAACTGCGATCGCTATATAGCAATTTACACAAAGCTGGTTGGGCGCATAGTTTTGAGACATGGCAGGGCGATCAATTAGCAGGCGGAATTCTGGGGATCTCGATTCGTGGCATATTTATTGGGGAGTCGATGTTTTTTAAAATTCCTGAAGGCTCTAAGGTGGCGATGGTAAAATTGGTGGAGCATTTGCGATCGCAAGGTTACGGTTTATTTGATGCTCAACTAATGAATCCTCATCTTGAAAGATTTGGAGCTTTTGAAGTTGATGATGATCGTTATCAAGCATTACTAAAACAAGCATTAACTAAATCTTGCAGTTTTATAGACTAGAAATAAGCGGCGCTTATCTCTAATCTATAGCAGTCCTATTTTGTTCTTATTGGCAATGGCTTGTAATTGATTCAGGGGAAATTTTGTGACAGAACTACATCAAACAGGCGAAATCGTCCAAGGGCGCTATCGCATCGATCATATTTTGGGACAGGGCGGCATTGGCATCACCTATGCGGCTGAGGATTTGCAAACAGGCGATCGCGTTGCCATCAAAGCTTTATCATTTCGGCGAATGAATGAGTGGAAAGTGCTAGAACTATTCGATCGCGAAGCCAAGGTACTCGCTCAACTCGCTCATCCCGCGATTCCGCGCTATTTAGACTATTTTCAGGTTGATAGCGATCGCGATCGCAATTTTTACATCGTGCAGCAATTGGTAGAGGGCAAATCGCTAGCACAGGCGATCGCCGACGGTTGGCATGGCAGTGAAGAAGATATCAAACAAATTGCCGAACAAGTTCTGGATATATTGAGCTATCTCCATGAACTCAAACCACCCGTAATTCATCGTGATATCAAACCGCAAAATATTATTCTTCAGCCCGATCGCAAAATTGCACTTGTTGATTTTGGGGCAGTGCAAGACTCCTTTCGCAATACGCAAGTGGGTGGCAGCACCGTTGTCGGTACTTACGGCTATATGCCACCCGAACAATTTCGTGGCAAGGCAGTGCCCGCAACCGATCTGTATGCCCTTGGGGCGACAATTTTATTTTTACTGACGGGGCGATCGCCCACAGATTTACCTGAGATCAAACTCAAGCTTAGTTTTCGTGACTCAGTTAGCATTTCATCCCATTTTGCCGATTGGCTCGACAAAATGATTGAGCCAGCCCTAGAAGATCGCTTCAAGACTGCCCAGCAATCACTTCAAGCTTTACAAAATCCCATTTTGCCATCACTCGAAAGTCGGATCAGCGATCTAGAAGTTAGTCATTTACTTAACCGAAACAGCGATCGCTCCGTTACAAAATATCAATATCCCAAGCCACTTGGTAGCCACATCGAATTTAAAAAGACTGATAGTATTTTAAAAATTGAGATCCCACCTACGGGGCTGCGTGGTGATGGTGCAAGCATCCTATTGTTTGCAATTTTTTGGGATAGTTTTTTGATCCTCTGGACATCAATGGCTCTGAGATCAGGGATTTTTGCTCTTTTTTCAATTCCCTTTTGGATTATCGGTATTGGTATGACCTATGCGGGTTTATCGATTGTCTTTGGCAAAGTTTGCTTAGTAATTAGCGATCGCACCTTTAGTATTGATTGGGACGTTTTAGGAATCAAGCGCCATGTCCAAGGAAAAACCCAAGATTTACGACAAGTTGAACTCAAGAGTTCTTACGAAGTTAATAATCAGCCTGTAATGGAGTTACGTTTAAATCAAGGCATTTATGTCCATAAATTTGGGTTAGGGCTAAGTCGTCCTGAGAAGGAGTGGTTAACGCAAGAAATTAATGATTTTTTAGAAACATGGCGATCGCGCCATTAAAGTGAATTGAGTAATTCACAGCGCTTTGCGCTGTATACCAAAATCAAATTAGCTGTTAATTTCTCATTTTCAGGAATAGAGTCTTTAGGAAACTTGTCTACATAGCAATTACAAGCAGCCCACTTTCCCTGCACTGAGACTGACAACAAATTACAGAAGCCCCCTTGTCTCCCTCTTGGGTCATAATTTTTGCAGAACCGACAATCCATAACAACTCCATCTACCCAAAGCTGTTGTATCTTCTCTCTAATTACATACTTTCTTTGTGATCGACTTTCTTACTTATTGTGATTGCGATCATTGCATTTTGGATATGCGCTAAGTAGGTTGGCAAAAGAACCCAAAAAACCAAAAAGCTGTGGCACACGCTGCGCGTGCGCCACAGCTTTTTGGTTTTATTATACTCATCTACTTAGTCAGTATTTTCTAAATAGAGTTTGCTCTTAAAATTTGGGCGTTGATTGCTCTGCTATATTTTACAGTATGACTGAAATCTCTCCCAAATATAAACGTGTCTTATTCATTAGTAACGGTCATGGTGAAGACCTGAATGCTTGTGAAGTTCTCAAAGCGCTGCGGCAGAAATATCCTGATGTGGATGCGATCGCATTACCAATTGTCGGTGAAGGCAATGCCTACCGTCGGGCTGGAGTAAAAATCGCGACGCGGACAAAGGCTTTACCTTCGGGGGGATTTGCCTATATGAGTTTGCAAAAACAGATTGCAGACTTTCAATCTGGCTTGATAAATCTGACTTGGCAACAAATTCAGGCAGCGAGAGAATGTGCTAAAACCTGTGATTTTGTCTTTGCGACGGGCGATGTTGTCCCTGCACTTTTTGCTTACCTGACGGGTTTACCCTATGCCATGTTTTTAGTTTCGTCCTCAGGATTTTACGAAAGTCGCTATATTCCTCGCTGGATGCAAGCCCTAATGATGCGATCGCGCCGATGTCGCCAAATTTTGACTCGTGATGCCTATAGCGCGGAACTAATAAAAAACATAGGCTATCAAAATACCAGCTTTGTGGGCTATCCAATTATGGATGTACTGGAACCAACGGGCAAAGATTTAGCTTTGATTGCCAATGTCCCTGCGATCGCATTATTAACAGGTAGTCGTTTACCTGAAGCCGCCGAAAATCTAGTATTGCAATTGCGTCTATGTATAGCGATCGCTCAAGAATTCGCCCCAAATCCTGTCCAGTTTCGGGCTGCTCTCGTGCCTAGCCTCATGCCTAAATTGCCTGAACTGGCTGCCCAAGCTGGTTGGCAATATACAGATGGCAAAATGTATCATGAAGACTTAAAAATAAGTGTGTTTTGTTTTAGTGATGCTTTTGCTGATATTTTGCAGCAATGTGATTTAGCGATCGGTATGGCGGGAACTGCTGTCGAACAGATGGTCGGACTAGGAAAACCTGTTATCCAAATCATGGGGCATGGACCACAATTCTCCTATCGTTTTGCGAATGCACAGGAACGCTTGTTAGGGTTGTCAGTACAAACGATTGGGAAGGAACCTGCTACACCAGAAATTCTCCAAGAAGCGGCTCAGTGTATTCAGCGAACTCTTAGCGATCGCAATTATTTGGAACGTTGTAAACAAAATGGAATGGAACGAGTTGGTGCAAAAGGCGGCTCTGAGAGATTAGCCGATGCGATCGCCAAAATATTAGGAGATCTTAGCGATAATTAAGTCCAAAAATCGGTAGCGCATGCTGCGCGTGCGCTACCGATTTTTTTGGTTTTTAGAGACAAGGTGAAGTTACAGGTTTTGCTAATAAATTCAACAAAAGACTATGCAATAGATTTGTCTGCTCCAGCATCGCCATATGCCCACAATTAGGGAGTTCAAAGACATTTTCACCATAGCCATTAAAAGAATAGTGAAAACTAGCAAGATGACTGACATATTTTGGCTCCATAATCCTGTCATTTGCACCAGCGACAAAATAAACTGGCTGCTGCAACTTTGAGACAATCTGCGGTAGTTTATGAACTTCTTCTTCACTAGTAGAACCGAGCAAAGTACCTCTTGCTGATGGATATTTGGCAGAAACAAAATCGATCGCTCTTTGTTTGCCCCACTGATGATCTAAGGGAGTATGAACACTATCTTTAGCGAATTCAGCATGAATTAGAGGTAGATTTTGGAGCCATTGAGGGCGCAATTTTAAAATAATTTTGCCTGCGGTACGAAACTTCTCAAACTCTTCTTTGATATAAATACCCCCTCCTGCATTCAGACAAACTACACCCAAAACCCGATCGCTTAATAAATTTGCTGCCCATAAGGCGATCGCGCCTCCAAGAGAATGTCCCACCAACCAAACCTGATCAATCTCCAAACGATCGAGCAACTCTTCCAAATCCCTTGCATAGCTAACTAGCGAATAGTCATTGCGATCGCTAATGTCAGAGCGCCCAAACCCCCGTAAATCATAAGATAAACATTGAAAATCTGGTTGCAACTGCTTAATCAACGGTTGCCAATAAGCCTGACTGAGCATCCAACCATGTAAAAAGGCGATCGCTAATGGAGAATTTTTAGACTGAGCATTAGACTGAGTAGGAGTAGTAAGGCTGTAGCTGTGTTTTGCTCCTTGGATAATGACAGTAGACATATATAGAAGAGCCTATAGTTACAAACAAAATGCGATCGCTAATCTGATCATATATTAAGACAAGGGGCTTAAGCCCCTGATTCCATGACGACCTAGGTAATCCAACTTCTAATAAAAAAGTACATGGTCATGGTGGAGCCAACGCCAATCACAAAACGCTTTACTACAATCGGCGCGAGCTTTTGAGCATAGTGAGCGCTGATATAACCACCAATTGATGCGCCGATGGCTGCGACCGTCCCTTGCTGCCAAAGTATCACCCCCGCGATTACAAAGGGAATTACCGTAATCGCATTGATGCAACTGGTCAGCATAGTTTTGTAAGCATTCATGCGATTGATATTCGTCATTCCCATCAGCGCAAATGAGGCAAGAAACAATATCCCCATACCACCACCAAAAAAGCCGCCATAAATTGCCACCACCAATTGCAAAATCGTAACTAATAGCGATCGCAATGCTTTCAGCCGTGCAAATTTTGATTGCTGTTGCTCTACCCATGCTGTGAGCTTCTTACTAAATGCAAAGGCAAGGGTTGCGGTTAGGAGTAAATAGGGCAAGATCCGTAAAAAAACTATCGGTGGCGTTTTTAACAGCAAAATTGCCCCTGCTAGTCCGCCAATCGCACCTAACACACAGATCTGAATCAGGAACCGCTTATCTTTGGCAAACTCACGACGATAGGCTCCCGCACTCGCCAATGTGCCTGGTAATAAGGCGATCGAATTAGTCGCATTAGCGGCGATCGGTGGAATCCCGACAAACATCAACACAGGAAACAAAATAAAACTTCCTCCCCCCGCAATTCCATTCAGTCCACCAGCCAACAACGCCGCCACAAAAATCAGCAAATACTGTCCGATCAACTGCCCAAGCATTCATTTAATACCCAGAAGAGTCAGCAATACTCACTTGCAAAATAATATTTGCAGGGCTGTCAAGCTTATGGATATAGGAAGGTTCGGATATAGGATCGCCATACTCTCGCATCACTTCTAAATGTCCAGCAATAGCCTCTTTAATATTCTTCTCAATTTCTGCGATCGTTTCACCAGTAGTAACGCATCCCAACAGGTCTGGGACATAGGCTGACAAATTGTTATTAGCTTGCTCAACTATGACAATATAAGTTTTAGTTTTCGTAGCTGGAGCGATTGACATTAGTTACCTCCCTTTAGATCAGCTTGCTTGAGAATGCTATTGAGTGTACCCAATTTAAGGTCGTCAGACAACTTTCCTGGAACAGTTACAGTTCCTTGCTTGTGTGGATGTCGAAAATGCCTATGACTGCCCGTAGTTCGTATATGTACCCATCCGTCATTTTCTAGTAACTTGATTATCTCTTTTACTTTTTTGGTCATAACTAAAAATACTTACATCACTTAAAGGCTTTGATTGATGCGGCACACATCCTAAAGTTAATTAAGTCTACCTACTAACCATAACAGTCTCACAACCTAGAAACGCTATTCAATGACGCATTTATAGAACCTGTGGGCAGAACTGTTTGGTTTTGCTTTAATATTGATTGAGTAAGCAATTATTGTCGTCTTAGTGTGTCTAAGCTACGCGATACCTAGCATTAAAATTGCGTTTAAAAGTTAGAGCGTAGCCGTAAACCTTTAGCTACAGGCACTGGTACATTTTT
>CASBRC010000157.1 GCA_949128015.1 Synechococcales cyanobacterium PMM_0003 | reverse complement strand
GCAAAAAAAACCAAAAAGCTGTAGTGCACGCGCAGCCTGCGCTACAGCTTTTTGGTTTTTTTTGCAGTGCAAATTGCAAACTTTAAGGCTAGATTTGTATTAGTTCAAAAGTTTTTGGTTAGGATGGGCGGCGCGTCGCGCCGCCCATCCTAACCAAAAACTCATATCTTAAAACATTAGGCAGTATGCCCCATCCTATTTATCTAACGAAATCCGATCTCAAGACTGCCCGCAGTTGCACTACAAAGCTTCATTATAAGAAGTTGGGCTATCCCACCGTCGATCGCGTTGATGGGTATACCAGAATATTAGCCGATGGAAATTTCATCATCAGTAAAATTGCCCACCTTCTTTATCCCGAAGGTATCTATATTTCTGCTAATCTCAATTCTGACGAACACATTGCTGAGGCTGTCCAAGAAACGATCGCCCAATTACAAAAAGAGAACGTGATCTTGTTTGAGCCTGTTCTCTATGCTGGATATAAGCTTGCCCGTGCCGATATTCTCGTCAAACAAGGCGATCGCATTGAAATAATTGAAATTAGATCGAAAGGCTTTGATAGTAATACCCATGAAGACTTAGTTAAATATCGTAATCTTTCGCTGTTTCGGAATAAACGTACTGGCAAAGTTGGCGGTGAATGGCGGTATATCATTGAGGATGTGGCTTACCAAGTCGGAATTTTGCAAGAAATGTTGGCTGAGCATCTACCCGATCGCAAATTTGAGATTGCGCCCTATTTGCTAGCCCCCGATCGCGCCAAAACCACTGCGATCGATAATCTTGCATCCTATTTTCAAATTCAGCGTCAATTCACCCCGCGTAATTCCTTTTCCAAGTTTAATGGTGTTATCGTCAATTTCACAGGTGATATTCAGGAACTTGAAAAAGATCAATTTCTTACCAAAGTCAGCATCGAAACTGAAGTTGCTGAACTCGTCGAAGCAACGATCGCCTCAGCTCAGAAATATCTTGGCTACCTGCTCGAACGATCGTCTGAAATATTTGCTCCAATTAGCAAAGGCTGTAAAGGCTGCGAATATCGAGCTAGCGATCGCGATCCGCGTGATGGCTTTAAAGAATGTTGGGGTGATCTTGCTGACGTGGAAAACCATGTGTTAGAGCTTTATCAAATGGGAAGAATTGGCACTCATGAGGCTCCTTTAGTCAATGAGCTAATTCAGCAAAAGAAAGTAAGTATGTTTGATGTTCCCTTAGATGAACTCAATGATTATACTTATAGCCATCGTCAACTGATTCAAATCGAATACACTCAAAAGAATAAAGAATGGATTTCCGAACATCTTCCCCAGATTGTGAAACAAGTTGAGTATCCGATTCATTTTATTGATTTTGAAACCTCGCGCATGGCAATCCCATATCGTGCAGGAATGCAAACCTATGAGCAGGTAGCTTTTCAGTGGAGTTGTCATACTATTACTGAACCAGATGCTACCCCAATCCAAACCGAATGGCTTAATCTGGAAAACACCTTCCCAAATTTCCAATTTGCAGAATCGCTAATGGAATGTATAGGCGATCGCGGCACAATCCTGACATGGGCAACCCATGAAAACAGCGTGTTGCGCGATATCTACTATCAAATGCAAGCCTATGACTATCAAAACCCACAACTACAAACATGGCTGGCTAATACCGCCAAACTAGGGACTAAGGGTAAATCCCATTTAGTCGATATGAATGCTCTTACCCTCAAGCATTACTTCCATCCATTGATGAAAGGTCGTACTTCTTTAAAATGCGTTTTACCCGCAGTTTGGAAAACTAATTCCTATTTACATGAAATTCCTTACTTTAAAGAATATTATCGCGATCTTGATGGTAAAACCATGAGTCCCTATGATGTTTTGCCCCAATTGCAAATAGGCGATCGCATTCAAGTTGTGAATGAGGGGGCAGGGGCGATGCTAGCCTATCAAGATCTCATGTTTGGCGAGAACCGCGATCTTGGGCGCGATCTTGGGCTTGACAATCAAGTAATGCGATCGCAATGGAAAGAATTGTTGTATCAATATTGTCGCCTTGATACGATGGCTATGGTAATCATTTGGACACATTGGCAAAATCTGTGCCGCGCTGTGCTTTAAAAGAGATTACGGTGCTATGCATCGCAATCTCTATCTATTTATTTCCAAAACGGATAAAATTAACTAAACGCTTTGGAAGAATGATTAGTACTTTCCAAAGGTTAATAATCACATTTTCTACCTTAAGAACGATCATATCAATCCAAAAAACTACGGTCATCACGGGATTGTAGGCATAGCCTAAAATAGTCACCTGCGCCTCAATCCAAGCCCGCAGGGGACGATCGTTTTCTGAATCAGATGCTTCTTGTTGTATGTCCAAAAAATTCTCCTCAAAAACTAGATTTCCTTCGAGCCGATCTTGGGATATTTGTGTAGTTGTGGTTTCAAAATTTTGTAACTCGCCCGATGAATGGATGGCGATTCGATCTGGTGATTTACTAAATGCAATTGATTCATATTCCAATGGAAGCGGCCATGGCCCATTGTCATCACCAAATACATCCTCCAT
>CASBRC010000156.1 GCA_949128015.1 Synechococcales cyanobacterium PMM_0003 | reverse complement strand
ATCCTACATACTCCCTTCCCAGTATAAAAATAGACATTAAAACCCAAGAATTAGCGTTGCGGCGCTCCGCGCCGCAACGTCTAATCTTTCACTGGGAAGGGAGTATATATTTTAAAAGCCTTGCAAAGCAAGGCTTTTAAAATATATGTGAGTTTGGTACAGGCTCAAAAGCTAAGAGCTTTTACCTCAAGAAGCAAGCATGAAGCCACATCACCAATAAAATGATTACCATCTGGATCGAGCTAGGAAAAAATCCATCACCAACTAAACGAGATACCACTAAAACTTGATTAGTCAAAGCTGCCAATACGACACCAACAGTTATTCCTGATAGGGAGATCAGCAAGGCTCGCCCAAATCGATTTTCTTTGCGTGTTAGCAGGTAAACACTGGCAATTAAGCCAAAAGAAAGCCAAGTTGTTGTAGCGGCTGGGACAAAAAAGCTAACTACGCCAAGTCCCGCAAAGATTCCTAGCGAAATATAAATATCTTTTTGGCTAGGGTTGTCTAACAGTTGCGACAACCAAGAAGGGGCGCGACGCTGCGGGCTACTTTGGAGAGCAGTGGGGATGACTGTGGATAGACGTTCAGGATAGCGAATGCGATCGGGGACGGCAATCTTACCTTCTTTGCGAGCGCGTAAACGATCCATGAGGATGGCATCGTATGCAATTTCGATCGCTTCTTGTTGAGACTCATCCCCCTCATTGTCGCGCAATAGGCGATCGCGTGCATCGCGCACTTCTTCAAAGGAGGCTTCGTCGTTGACTCCTAGTTTTTCGTAGGGAGTTGGTTCGCTCATAGAACCTCACGATACGCGGGAAACTCAGGCGCTTCAGCGCTGAGAGGGAAGCGAACGAGGAAATTTATTCCCTTTAGTCTTTTTGATTGATTCATATAATTGTCGTTTTAGGACGGCTTTGTGTTAAAGTGCTGAAACTAGGAGCGATAACCAAGCTTTTAGCAAACAAAATAACTTTTAAAAACCGCAGGGCTTGCGGGGTTAGTCTGTGGAGCGAACGTAAGACCATAAAACTCCTTAAGGGTAGAGGCTGTTGCTATGAAGCAGAAAATCTAAGAAGTGATTCTTGGAATCTTAGTGGCTTCAGCCCTGAGAGCATGTCAATTTTCCAACTGTGAATGTTTGTATAGTCTGCTATATATTTGCTGAAAAAGTGGCTAAGCCATTGATTTAGTAAATAATACGCAGCTTAATGTCTAAACATAGTATAGCGTCTACTTTAAAATAGCTATTTAAACTTTTAGATAACGAATCAGAGTAGTGGCAATTCATGAATTGCCACTACTCTGATTCGTTATGGCTATATTTTTGTAAAAGCCATGCCCCAACTTCTGATTGTGATTTTTCACGGCTGAGATTTAGGGCTTCTTCGAGATCTGCGATCGCAAATCCTCCTAATAATTTTGATACTGTAATCTGGCGACTACCGCCATCAGTCATCATTTCAAAGGCAATAATTTTTACCTCTTGGACATCAACGACCCAATATTCACTAACTCCCAATTTTTCATAAAGCAATCGCTTCTTGCCTAAGTCATCGCTGAGTGTAGAGCTAGATATTTCAATCACCAAATTCGGTACAGGTGATTCGTCTAGGCTGACAATGGAACTGCTTCGAGGTGCTAGGGCGGCGACATCACCAATGTAGTAAGAGATATCTGGCTGACAGCCTTGGACTCCTGTTTTGACGTAACTAGCATTGAGCAAACCCGCAAGAGGAATATTTTTTAATGTGCAGTACAGGACGATCGCAAAATAAATGATGCCATTATCGAGTGCGTGTTCGGAGCCGACGGGCATAATTTCGATCCTCATTTCCCGAATTTGATTTTTGTCGTAATAGCAACGAGCATCCTTATATTGGGGATCGTCAAGAACTTGCATAAATTCTTCCCATGTTGCACTAACCCATTGATCAGTAATGAGTTCGCTAACGAGTTGCTGAGATATTGGTTCTACTGCATTTGCTTTGATAGGGGGAGTTGCGATCGCAGTCATCTTGAAATTCTCCCAAAGACAATACTTTGCATCTATGCTATCAAACTCAAATCTAAATTAGATTTACTACAAAAAGAGTTACAGCGCAAAGCGCTGTAACTCTTTTTTGTTTTAGATATAACAGGCGATCGCTATACAATTCGGTAAACTGTCATCAAGCGTTAATCGTCTAATTTTAAAAAATTCTTTTGTGTGGATTTGCTTCAATGGATTTAGACCTAATCATTTCTAATGTTCTTAATCCGCCGATTCTGTTCTTTTTTCTAGGCATTATCGCCGTGTTGGTTAAATCGGATTTAGAGATTCCACCGCCAATTCCAAAATTATTTTCGCTATATTTGCTATTGGCGATCGGTTTTAAAGGTGGTGTCGAGCTAGTCAAAAGTGGCATCAATCAAGAAGTAATTTTGACGATGACAGCAGCGATCCTGATGGCTTGTGTAGTTCCTGTCTATTCATTTTTTATTCTCAAAATCAAGCTGGACTCTTACAACGCCGCCGCGATCGCCGCAACTTATGGCTCGATTAGTGCCGTGACCTTCATTACTGCTAGCTCTTTTTTAAGTCAGTTGGGGATCGCTTTTGATGGCTATATGGTTGCCGCACTTGCCCTCATGGAGTCCCCTGCAATTATTGTGGGATTAATTTTGGTGAGCCTATTTACCGCAGCAGAAAAGGCGGAGAAAGGTGAAGCTCGTGAATTTGCATGGGGAGAAGTATTGCGTGAAGCTTTTCTAAATAGTTCTGTATTTTTACTGGTTGGTAGTCTGATTATTGGCTGCTTGACGGGTGAAAGAGGCTGGCGTGTGTTGTCGCCTTTTACCCAAGATATGTTTTATGGCGTGTTGACCTTCTTTTTGATGGACATGGGATTGGTCGCCGCCAAAAGAATTAAGGATTTGCAAAAAACGGGTTTTTTCTTGATTGCTTTTGCAATTTTAATGCCAATTTTGAATTCGGGTGTTGGCATTGCGATCGCAAAATTAATTTCCATGTCACAGGGTGATGCGCTGTTGTTTGCGGT
>CASBRC010000155.1 GCA_949128015.1 Synechococcales cyanobacterium PMM_0003 | reverse complement strand
AGCTTCGGGTGGTGCATTTCGCGATCGCCCTACTGAGGAGCTAGCATCGGTCACCGTCGCCGATGCCCTCAAGCATCCTAACTGGGCTATGGGTAAAAAAATTACGATTGATTCGGCAACTTTGATGAATAAGGGATTGGAAGTCATCGAAGCCCATTATCTTTTTGGCGTTGATTATGACCAAATCGAGATTGTGATTCATCCCCAAAGCATTATCCATTCTCTAATTGAATTGGAAGATACTTCCGTATTAGCGCAATTAGGAATTCCTGATATGCGTTTGCCTTTACTATATTCGCTCTCCTATCCCGATCGCGTGCCGACACAGTGGGAACGTCTCGATCTAGTCAAATGTGGCACTCTCAACTTCCGCGAACCTGACCATCAGAAATATCCCTGTATGGAGCTAGCCTACGCCGCAGGTCGCGCAGGTGGAACCATGCCTGCGGTGTTGAATGCTGCCAATGAGCAAGTAGTAGAATTATTCCTACAAGAGCGGATTCGCTATGTGCAGATTGCTGATTTGATTAAATACGTTTGCGATCGGCATAATTGTGTCTCTAAGCCAGAGCTTGAAGACATTCTCGAAGCCGATAAATGGGCTAGAAATACGGTGATTGAACAAGTGATGGCGATCGCATAAAAAATGGTTGAGATGCTTTGCATCTCAACCATTTTTTATGTTTTTATAGCAGGAGGCATGATTACCTTTGTCGCTAATCCCAAGCTTCTTAGTAATTGAATTGCCCACCAAGTAACATCAACTTCCCACCAACGCCAGCCAGCCTTTGCCACATGAGGATAGGCATGGTGATTATTGTGCCAACCTTCGCCATAGGTAACGATCGCCGCCCACCAGAGATTGCGCGAATTATCATTTGTCTCGAAGGTGCGATATCCCCACATATGCGTAACCGAGTTGATAAACCAAGTGCTATGCCATAGCAGCACCGATCGCAAACACATTCCCCAAATGATAAACGACCAACCGCCGAGGAGATATAACACAACTCCTAAAGGAATTTGTAATAGTAAAAAGTACTTGTCTAGCCATAGGTAAAAAGGGTCACGCGCCATTTCAGGTGCATATTTACGGTAAAGATTAGGATTGAAAAACTCTTCTTTAGGATAGAGAATCCACAACATATGACTCCACCAAAAACCTCTACGTGCCGAGTACGGATCTTTCTCTTCATCTTCAGTATGAGCATGGTGTAAGCGATGCCCTGCCACCCAAAAAATGGGGCCGCCTTGCAAAGCTGTTGCACCAACTAATGCGATCGCATATTCTAGCCACTTAGGAACTTGAAAGCTGCGATGACTAAGCAGACGGTGGTAGCCCAAACAGATGCCAATACTGCCTAGGAACCAATGCAATAGAATCATGGTTCCTAATGCTGTCCATGAAAAGAACCAAGGAGCTAATAGAGCTAAGCCATGAACGATGCTAAAAAAAACGATTGATACCCAACTAAGTTTTAGTGGGTCAGATGTTTTTTCGGTAGGAGATATGATGCTTGAGAATAGTCTGGTCATGGTCTATAACTGTCAAATTTCAAGGTTTTAAATGTTAAAGTTTTATGATGTAGAAGTATTTTGCCAAGCATTACAAGCTTGATGGAACTCATAGCGTGGATCATCTAATACAGCACAAGACTCTTCTGGTTTCGCGCAATCTTGACAGTCAATATTGCGGCGACAGTGGTCAATTAAGGGAAGGAGTTCGTCACGCAATATTTGCAATTGCTGGATTGTCTCTTCGATCGCTTTTACTTTTTTCTGAAGGCAATCGTGAATAGTTTGGCAAGTTGGTGATTTTTCGTCTTTAGCTGCCAAAATTTCTCTGATGTCATCAAGACTCAGACCCATTGCTTTAGTGTGGGTAATAAAAGTCAATCGATCTACATCCTCTTGACTAAATAGACGGTAGCCAGATTCAGTCCGATGAGGAGAGGGGATTAGCCCAATGCGCTCATAAAAATAGAGGGTCTGAGGATTTAGCCCTAATTTACGGGCAACTTCACCAACTTGCAGCATTGTCATCCTTGCTTTTGATCGTTTTTATATCCAACAATTACAAGCTTAGACCTTATACCATGGTATAAGGTCAAGGGTTTTGGTTAAGTTTCTTCTTTGTAAAGATATTTTCCATTAAAAACCAAAAAGGAGAGATGACACTTCGCGCCACCTCTCCTTTTTGGTTTTTATGTTTTTGGCTATATGAATGATTGAGGAAGTAAATGAGTATATCTGCGGATATTGCGATCGCAGTTGATGAAATTTTTTAAAGGGTAGTGATCGCGAGCATTCCGTAGACAACTATAAAAAAGGCTTGAAATTTCGGCTAAAATCCATAGTCAAGTTTTTTTGCTTGGTCGAAATGAATATTTTTGCTGACAAGAAGTTTTTGATAAACCTCATTTATTACAGGAGCTATTTCTTTTAAACCTAATTGTGCTTTTATATAATTCTTTAACGTAGACTCAGATTTAGGTCTACATCTTCTATCAATAGAGGATAGTTTTTGAACTATTATTTTGCATGTATCTTCTAATGGCATACTGTCATTCCATAACAAATTTGTAATTAAAGAAATATCTTCCTTACGAGCGCATAGAGTTTTCTGATTTTTTAAATAATTAATTAGTGGGTCGAACCCTGTGTCTTTAGAAATAATATGAAAGAATGCTTCTGGATCTTGTTGGACTAATTTTCCTAAAACAAAAGTGATATGGAAGTCAAGAGCATTTTTCCCACTTCCATTAATTTGAATCCACTCGACTTGATTGCCTAACTCTTGAGATCTTAAAACTAAATCAATGGGAATTTTGGTCTGATTAGTTCCAATAAATATTTTGATATAAAAATTTTTCTCTTTAAGGCAAGATAGATCTATATTCTGAACATTTTCGTAGTCTATTAGAATGTAATTATTCTTCATTATTTGGCTAAATAGTGTTAACACGAGTTTAGAATGGCTATTTAGCGTAACAGATAATTTACGATTCCTGATAAAAAATCGGAGTAAAGCGCTGATTTTTTATCAGGAATCGTAAATTATCTTGAACTATCCATAGGCTTTGCGATCGCAAAGCATAAGATCTTAATGTGTATATAAATATACAAAATTACCTCTCAGGAATGGAGACAAGATCATGGCGATCGCCTCAATAAATCCTGTAACGGGAGAAGTATTAAAGACTTTCACGCCTTTAACTGATGAACAACTTGAGTATAAATTGGCGCTTGCCGATCGCACATTTGCGACTTACAAGCACACAAGCTTTAGTGATCGCACTCAATGGCTAAGCAGAGCCGCCGATATTCTCGAAGCGAAAAAAACGGAATTTGGGATCATCATCACCCTCGAAATGGGGAAAACTCTCAAAAGTGCGATCGTAGAAATCGAGAAATGCGCGAATCTCTGTCGGTTTTATGCCGAACATGCGCCCCAATTTTTGGCAGATACACCAGCGACTACCGATGCTAGTCGCACCCTGATTCGTTATCAGCCGATGGGAATTATTCTGGCGGTGATGCCTTGGAACTTTCCATTTTGGCAGGTGTTTCGGTTTGCAGTGCCATGCTTGATGGCGGGGAATGTGGGACTGCTCAAACATGCTTCTAATGTGCCGCAATGCGCTTTAGCGATCGCAGAAATCTTTCACGCGGCAGGTGTGCCTGAAGGCGCATTTCAAACTTTGCTAATTGGAGCAGATCGCGTGGCGGGATTGGTTGCCGATGTGCGAGTGAAGGCAGCCACTTTGACAGGTAGCGAACCTGCGGGGCAAAGTCTCGCTGCGATCGCAGGGCATCATCTCAAAAAAGTTGTATTGGAATTAGGGGGCAGCGATCCGTTTATTGTTCTCAACAGTGCCGATCTTGATTTAGCAGTCAGTACGGCGGTGACAGCGCGAGTAATGAACAATGGGCAAACTTGTATTGCGGCAAAGCGATTTATTATTGAAAATGCGATCGCCGATCAATTCATCGCCAAATTTGTGGAAAAATTTAAAGCTTTAAAAATCGGTGATCCGATGCAATCTGAGACTGATGTAGGACCATTGGCTACGCCGCAAATTTTAAACGAACTAGAGGCTCAGGTCAAAGCTACTGTTGATGCAGGTGCAAAGGTTTTAGTCGGTGGTTATCGGCTTAAAAAAGAAGGTAACTTCTATGCACCGACGATTTTGGCGGATATTCCCTTAGGTGCGCCGCCGCATCAAGAAGAGTTTTTTGGTCCTGTCGCTTCGGTGTTTCGGGTCAAAAATATTGGTGAGGCGATCGCGCTTGCTAATAGCACTAACTTTGGTTTGGGCGCTAGCGTCTGGACTAATGACCAACAAGAAATCGAGTTAGCGATCGAACAAATCGAGGCTGGTTCAGTCTTTGTTAATAGCATGGTCAAGTCCGATCCGCGTGTTCCTTTTGGAGGGATTAAGCGATCAGGATATGGTCGTGAGTTGGGGATCGAAGGTATTCGCGAATTTGTGAATATCAAAACTATTTGGATTAAATAACTTTTGCAAGCTTACTTGTGAGGACAATATGAAAACCGCAGAATTATTAGTCAAATGTCTAGAAAATGAGGGAGTGGAATATATCTTTGGACTTCCTGGGGAAGAGAACATGGCGGTTCTCAATGCCCTTGAGAATTCATCGATTAAATT
>CASBRC010000154.1 GCA_949128015.1 Synechococcales cyanobacterium PMM_0003 | reverse complement strand
TCAAATATATTAGAAGAATATATTTTAATGTTGCGTTTTATTACATTTTTTATTATGCCCTATGCTACCGATAATGGGGCAAGAATGCAACTTTGATCTTGCAGCAATATTTTGTCAAAATTCAAAACACAGCTTTTTGGGTATTACGTCCATCTTACTTAAGTCCCTGAGATTTCACATCAAGCGATACAATCGTTTAAATAGTGGGTAACGATCGCAAAATAGAAGTAATAGCAGTTTATGGCAACAATTATTGATGGCAAAGCGCTTGCCAAAAAAATGCAAAATGCGATCGCAGAAGAGGTCGCGCAACTACAACCAAAATATGGTCGTCCTCCGGGGCTAGCTGTGCTGATGGTGGGGGACAATCCAGCCAGTGCCGCCTATGTAAGAAATAAAGAAACCGCTTGTCATAAAGCGGGGATCGTCTCCTTTGGCAAACATTTGCCAGTTAGTGCTACTCAGACCGAACTAGAACAAATTATTGATGAATTAAATGCCCATGACTGCGTGGATGGTATTTTGATTCAGTTACCTCTGCCCAACCATCTTGACTCGATATCCCTCTTAAATCGCCTCGATCCTGACAAAGACGCTGATGGCTTGCATCCTTATAATTTAGGGAAATTAGCTAGGGGTGAAGTTGGCTTGAGGAGTTGTACTCCTGCGGGAGTGATGGAGTTATTAGCCGAAGCCAAAATTGATATTGCTGGTAAAAATGCGGTAGTGATCGGTCGCAGTATTCTTGTTGGTAAACCAGTTGCGTTAATGCTACTAGAAGAAAATGCAACAGTGACGATCGCCCATTCGCGCACTAAAAACCTTGCCGAAGTTACCCGCCAAGCTGACATTTTAATTGCAGCGATCGGTAGACCTGAATTTGTGACCGCAGATATGGTTAAGCCTGATGCGGTGGTGATCGATGTGGGAATCAACCGTATCACCGACTATGAAGGCAAATCGCGCTTAGTCGGCGATGTGGACTTTGCTAGCGTCAGCGAAGTTGCTTCGCATATTACGCCCGTTCCTGGTGGCGTTGGCCCAATGACCGTGACCATGCTTCTGCACAATACAGTTTGGAGCTACAAGCAAAAGTTTTCCAAGCCATAAGATTTTATTGATTTCACTGCCCATGGCAGTGAAATCAATAAAATCTTATGGTAGAGATCGCAAGTCGTTGCATAATATACATTCTGGATACAGTCGGAGATTCTGCCCCAATTTCTGACACTACATTATTGTCGAAATCATTGCTAAGCCATGCCATCACCAACAGTTGCATTTAATTTAGATAAATATTTACGTGATCTCAAACAAGAGGTTGAAACAGCCCTTGATGCTTCGATCACAGTTACCTATCCCGAAAAAATTTACGAATCCATGCGCTACTCGCTGATGGCTGGCGGCAAGCGCTTACGTCCGATTCTTTGTCTGGCGGCGAGTGAATTGCTCGGAGGCGATCGCGCCTCCGCAATGCCCACCGCCTGCGCGATGGAAATGGTGCATACAATGTCATTGATCCATGATGATTTGCCTGCCATGGACAACGACGATTTTCGGCGCGGTAAACCAACTAATCACAAGGTTTATGGCGACGATATTGCAATTTTGGCTGGGGATGCTTTACTGGCTTACGCTTTTGAATATATTGCAGAGCAAACTAAGGGTGTACCTGCGGAGCGGATCTTGAAGGCGATCGCGCACCTTGGTCATGCTGTGGCAGCAACAGGTTTGGTCGGTGGTCAGGTCGTTGACCTAGAATGTGAAGGTAAGCTAGATGTGACTGCTGAAACCCTCACGTTCATTCATATCCACAAAACTGCTGCTTTGCTAGAGTCTTGTGTCATCTGCGGTGCATTACTAGCAGGTGCAAATGATACTGACATCACACGCTTATCCACCTATGCTAATAACATTGGTTTAGCTTTTCAAATCATTGATGACATACTCGATATCACATCCACTTCTGAGCAACTTGGTAAAACGGCTGGCAAAGATATTGCTGCCCAAAAGGTCACTTATCCTAGCCTATGGGGTATTGAAGCCTCTCAGCAAAAGGCTCAGGAGCTAGTGGAACAAGCCAAAGCTCAACTTGTTAGTTATGGGGATGCGGCTCTACCTCTAATGGCGCTTGCTGATTACATCACTGCTCGCAAAAACTAAACTGCTACGCTCTCAAATTTTCTCGACCATTTTTTTTGATCCAAAATCATTGCAATTGATATGAACATCCATCCTGTTGGCGAAATTCTCGATAACCAAGTTTTGCTAATTGCTCTATGTTCTAGTTTGACGGCTCAACTACTAAAACTATTCATTGAACTAGCCCAATTCGGAAAAATTAGATTCAAGGTGATATTTGAAACAGGTGGTATGCCTAGCTCTCATTCGGCGTTAGTTTCAGCATTGGCGACAGGGATTGGGCGCACTCAAGGATGGGACACTCCACAATTTGCGATCGCAACAGTTTTCGCGTTTATCGTAATGTACGATGCCGCAGGTATCCGCCGCGCCGCAGGTAAGCAAGCTAAGGTTCTCAATCAAATCATGGTGGAAGTGTTTGAAGAAGAACAAGATCCTCTTAAAGAATTATTAGGTCATACTCCCGCGCAAGTAGTTGCTGGTTCGATTTTAGGGATATTCCTGATGTGGTGGTTTTTATAGATTGCGATTAGATTGCGATCGCAATTTTCAGCATTAGAAAGGGTGGTGCTTTGCGCCACCCTTTCGGGTTTTCAGCTTAAAATATTTTGTAATGTTCGGTCAAATCGGCAAAAACTATAATCAGAGATATCTCAATTGAAAATTTTAGATGCTTTGAAAACACCTCAATCTCTGGTTTTAAAACAATAAATCTGATCACAGGTAAAAACAATGCAGGAAAAACCGCACTTTTAGAAGCTTTACTTCTAGCTAATACACCAAGACCAGAAACAATTATTTCGCTTAAGTCACATCGGCGCGAATCACCAGAGTTTGACAAAGCTATACCTTTAAGAGCTTGGGATAATTTGTCTTTTAATCAAGATACATCTAAGAATATTTTGATTGAAATTAAGGCTCCTCTGAGTTTGTGGGGATAAGTAAAGCTAATGATTGCCTTGACGGATCTGGCTTTTTCCTTGGACAGTGTGACCACTGCGATCGCCATTTCTCAAGAACTCTGGTTGATTATTCTGGGAGTAACGATTAGCTTAATCGCCTTGCGCTTTCTTGCGGGGCTGTTCATTCAATGGCTGCAAGAATTCACCCATTTAGAAGATGCTGGTTATCTTGCGATGGCTCTGGTTGGGCTACGTCTACTGCTGCGGGTTGTTAGTCCCAACTTAGTTCCTCCTGAATGGATGATGGTCAGCATGATTGCGGCTTTATTTGCATGGGGATTCTCACAACGCATTCAGAAAGCATCACAAAAATAATCAAAGGCAATTAAAAAATAGATAAGTTTTGTGCAGTAGTTAATCAATTCGTGCATCAGGTCAATGAACATGTATCAAATTTTAGTTTAAAACACTAAAAAGAGAGTAAACTTATAGATTACTAAGTAGCTAAGCAAAAAAACTTAAATCCCAAAAAGCTGTGGCGCACGCTGCGCGTGCGCCACAGATTTTTGGATTTTGTTTTTTTGCTTAGCTACTTACATTGATGACTAAGTTGACGACACTGCGCGATCTGATTTATGCAATCTGACTATTTAGAAAGAATCCTCAAAGCTCGCGTGTATGATGTCGCGCAAGAAACACCATTAGAATTTGCTCCCAATCTCTCGGCGCGATTGAATAATCGATTATTGCTCAAAAGAGAAGACATGCAATCGGTCTTCTCTTTTAAATTGCGTGGTGCTTATAACAAAATGGCACAACTGCCGCATGATCTCCTCAAGCAGGGTGTCATCGCCGCTTCCGCAGGAAATCATGCTCAGGGAGTTGCCCTCAGCGCTCGCGAACTAGGCACAACAGCAATTATCGTCATGCCTGTAACTACACCACTGATGAAAGTGAACGCTGTGAGAATGCGTGGTGGTGAAGTGGTTTTGCATGGCGACACCTATGACGATGCCTATGCCCATGCGCGGCAACTGGAGAAGGAGAAAAATTTAACTTTTATTCATCCTTTTGACGATCCTGATGTGATTGCGGGACAAGGAACGATTGGGATGGAGATTTTGCGGCAATGTCAGAAGCCGATCCATGCGATTTTTGTGGCGATCGGTGGTGGTGGTTTGATTTCGGGTGTGGCTGCCTATGTGAAGCGGTTGCGTCCTGAGATCAAGATTATTGGTGTGGAACCAGTGGATTCTGATGCAATGTCGCGATCGCTAAAAGCAGGACATCGCGTGCGCCTCGATCAAGTCGGTTTATTTGCCGACGGTGTGGCGGTGCGAGAAGTTGGACAAGAGACGTTTCGCCTTTGTCAGCAATATGTTGATGAGATTTTGTTGGTCGATACGGATAATACTTGTGCAGCGATTAAGGATGTTTTTGAGGATACGCGCTCGATTTTAGAACCTGCTGGAGCTTTAGCGATCGCAGGGGCAAAAGCCTATGTTGCACGAGAGGGTATTACAGGACAGACCCTAGTTGCGATCGCCTGTGGCGCGAATATGAACTTTGATCGCCTTCGGTTTGTGGCTGAACGTGCGGAACTGGGCGAACATCGCGAGGCTATTTTTGCGGTGACGATTCCTGAACAGTCGGGCAGTTTACGCAAGTTTTGCGAACATATGCGCGATCGCAATCTCACCGAATTTAGTTATCGGATTGCTGACTCTGCGATCGCCCATATTTTTATCGGTGTGCAGATTGTCAATCGGGCGGATGCCGCGAATCTTGCCAAGACTTTTGCGGAGAATGGATTCACGGCGATCGAGATTACTGATGATGAACTTACCAAACTACATTTGCGGCATATGGTCGGTGGACGATCGCCACTTGCCCATAATGAGCTTCTCTATCGTTTTGAGTTTCCTGAGCGTCCAGGCGCATTGATGAAATTTGTTGGTTCGATGAGTCCTAATTGGAATATTAGCTTGTTCCATTATCGCAATAATGGTTCAGACTATGGACGAATTGTCGTTGGTATCCAAGTGCCGATCGCAGAAATGCAAGATTGGCAAGCGTTTCTCGATACGCTCGGTTATCGTTATTGGGATGAAAGCCAAAATCCTGTCTATAAACTATTTTTGGGTTGATTGAATAAGGCTTCGACTTCGCTCAGCCAGCAATATTGCTGGCTGAGCGAAGTCGAAGCCTTCCATATTTAAGGCTAGGATTGCTATTTAACATGAGTTTGGGTTAAGCTTTTTCCCTCAAAGCCCCGCAAACCAAGAACTTAAGTTCTTGGCTCAAAGCTAAAGTCAGTTAAAACTGACTGAATAAAATATTGTTTTTGATATGTTCTTAACCCGTTTAAACGGGTTTTAGCTTTTAGCCCGCAATTTATTGCAGGGCATTTATG
>CASBRC010000153.1 GCA_949128015.1 Synechococcales cyanobacterium PMM_0003 | reverse complement strand
GCGGCACTTTTAAAGGTTTGGGTTTTATGAGATTGCTTTGCACTGCATATAGCGATCGCTATAAAGCCTTGTACCAATCACGAATTAATTGATTCACTGCCTCTGGACTTTCATCGTGAGGACAATGCCCCGAATTAATGTAATGCTCTGTTAATGATGGATAAAACTCACGAAATCTAGCACCTCGCGCACGAGAATTCATCCAAGGATCACCTTCACCCCAAATCATTAATAACGGACAAGCGATCGCATTTAATAATTCATCGACTTTTTTACCTTGAGGAGTGCTAAACACGGACGCAAAAACTTGCGCTGCACCTTGATCGCAAGACGGGCGATAAATTTCCTCGACTAATTGATCGGTAACGGCGGACTTGTCTAAATAAACCTTTAGCAAAGTGCTGCGAATTCGCGATTTTTGGCGAACGAAGCCAAATAGTAATTGATTTGCCCAAGACTGGCGCAAAACTCCTTGCAATGTTTGGGAAATCGCTTTTTGAATAGGATTTATTTTTTTTGCCCCAAGAGGATTAGTGTCGGTAAATGGGCCAGCACTATTGAGCAGGACAACACCTGCTACAGATTGCGGATAATCGGCTGCCACACATAACGAAGAGTAGCCACCGAGAGAGTTGCCAACAATTACGGTTGGACGTTGAATTTTTTCGGTAATAAAGTCATTAAGCTGATCGCGCCAAAGATTGCCGCTATATTCCCATGCAGGTTTTTGCGATCGCCCAAAGCCTAACAAATCGATCGCATATACTTCAAAATCTTGGCTAAGCTCCGAAATATTCTTGCGCCAATGATCGGTTGAGGCTCCAAACCCATGTACTAAGAGCAATGGTGGATGCTGAGAATTACTACCTGCTTTGACAAAATAAATTTTTTGTTCGCGCCAGAGCCAATATTCACCAGTGACTGATTCAGTACTCGTTGAAATCATGTAAAACCTTAAAATAAAGAAAGGGAGCGCATCGCACTCCCTTTCTTTATTTTAAACTCAAGTTTTAGATTTAGCCAAATCTACCGCTAATGTATTCTTCAGTAGCAGTTTGTTTGGGACTACTAAAAATAACTGATGTGCGATCGATTTCCACCAATTTACCCATTCGCTTACCGCTATCGCTAAGTTCGGTATTAAAGAACGCAGTCATGTCAGCCGATCGCGAAGCTTGTTGCATATTGTGAGTCACGATGATCAGCGTATACTTTTGCTTAAGTTCTTGCATTAGCTCTTCAATACGCAGAGTTGAAATAGGATCAAGTGCCGAGCAAGGCTCATCCATCAAGATCACCTGTGGCTCAACTGCGATCGCACGAGCAATACATAGACGTTGCTGTTGACCACCCGACAGAGCTAGACCACTCTCTTGCAGCTTGTCCTTGACCTCATCCCAAATTGCTGCCGATCGCAAAGACTTTTCAACTAAATCACCCATGTCAGATTTAGAGCCTTTGAATCCATTAATGCGCGGGCCAAAGGCTATATTTTCGTAAATCGATTTTGGAAATGGATTAGGACGTTGGAAAACCATGCCAATATGACGGCGCACCGCTACGGGATCAATCTTCGGATCGTACAGATCATGACCGTTAAAGGTGATAGAACCTTTTACTCTTGCACCTTCAATTAAATCGTTAAGACGATTAAAGCAGCGCAAAAGCGTACTTTTACCACAGCCTGATGGGCCGATAAAAGCAGTGATTTGATTTTTAAAGATTTCTAAGTTAACACCTGCTACTGCTGGCGAGTTGGAGCTATAAAATACATTAACGTCTTCAACCTTCAAAATCGCTTGATTTCCTGAAGAGTTGTTATTGCCTAGGTTCATTGTAAAATCCCAAATTTGGTAGATTTATCCTTTATCAAATAATCTGAATTACTTTGCCCGATTGCGTAAAAAGATGGCAACTATATTCATGCCCAAAACCAACATCAGCAGCACAACTATGCCAGCCGAAGCTAATGTCTGGAATTCAGGCTTCGGACTACCCACCCATTCATAGATTTGGTAAGGCATTACTGAGAAGAAGTTGTCGTTGGACCATAATGTATCGGTAAATACATCTCCTAGTTTACCACTGAACAAAGCTCCAAAGTTGATCGGGGAACCTTTTGGGTCAAATAGAACTGTACCTGCACCAAGGACGACGATGGGAGCAGTTTCGCCAATACCTCTAGAGGTTGAGATAATTACGGCTGTCAAAATACCTGGTAGTGCCGAAGGCAAAACGTGATGGCGAATTGTCTGCCACTTAGTTGCACCAACACCGTAAGATGCTTGACGAATTGATTGTGGAACGGCGCGGATAGCTTCTCTAGAAATAACAATTACTGGCGACAAAATCAACAAGGTAATCGTTAAAATACCCGTAACTAGTACGGCTCGACCGCTATACATACCGCGTACAAATAGCCCTAAGCCCAATAGCCCGTAGATGATCGATGGAATCCCAGCGAGGTTATAGATGTTTAGCTCAATTAATTCCGACAGCCAGTTTTTCTTGGCGTATTCTTCCAAATAGATAGCTGAGCTAACACCTAGAGGAATGACTAGCAGCAAAACGTAGGCAAGCATCCAAACAGAACCGAGAATCGCGGCTTTATACCCAGAATCTAAGGGACGGCGTGAGGGATAATTTTGAAATAAATCCCAGTTGAGGCGACTGGCGGCATCACTAACTACATCAAAAATTAAGAATGCGAGGATGATTAGCCCAAGGGATGTCGCAAAGATGCAAAAAGCGGCAAATATTTTGCCCCATAGCTGCCTTGACTCCAGTTTCGGCTCAAACTTTGATTCGCTAGATGAATCATCGATCGCTTCTAATATATCTAAACCTTTACTCATAGGTTTCTTGGAACCGTTTGGTAATTTGCTTACTGATAATGTTGAGAAAAAGTGTGATCAGAAATAGGGTCATTCCAACCGCAAAAAGGGCTTCGTATTCGACACTGCCAACTCGTGAGTCACCTTTGGCAACTTGAGCAATATAGGCGGTCATCGTGCCTACAGTCTCCCTTGGATCGAGGGTTAATATAGGACGTTGACCCGCCGCGATCGCCACAATCATGGTTTCCCCAACTGCCCGCGATATGCCGAGGATGATCGCGGCGGAAATACCAGACAAAGCGGCTGGCAGCACAATATTGGTGGCAACTTCTTTTTTGGTGGAGCCAAGCCCATAGGCAGCCTCGCGTAATGATCTCGGCACGGCGATCATGGCATCGGTACTAATTGAGGCGATCGTGGGGATCACCATCACGCCCATGATCAAGCCTGCACTAAGAGCATTAAAGCCTTGCAGCCCTGGAATAATCTTCGCCAAAAGTGGGGTTACAAAGGTTAAGGCAAAGTAGCCATAGACAACCGTTGGCACACCCGCAAGTAACTCAATAATTGGACGCAAAAACTTACCTAATCTCGGCGATGCATATTCAGACAAAAATATGGCGGTGGCGATACCTAAAGGTGTGGCTACGAGCATCGCAATTAGCGCTATCATGAGCGTGCCGTTGACAGTGGGCCAAACGCAGAAGTTTTTATCCGCAAATTGGGGTGTCCAACTACAGGTATAGCTACCATTCTTGATTGACCCGAATAAAAATTCAGAAATACTTGCCTTACCAAAGAAGCTTGCTGTTTCTGAGGCAAGGACATAAACGATCGCCAATGTGGTTAAAACTGAAACAAAAGCACAAAGAAACAGCGCATAGCCGATCGCAATATTAAAGAAAGTGCGATCGGCTATGCGCTGTTTCTTTGTGCT
>CASBRC010000152.1 GCA_949128015.1 Synechococcales cyanobacterium PMM_0003 | reverse complement strand
CTGTCAAATAATCCCAAAGTAGATACCACTAAACCCGCTACAATAAAGAGCAGTAAAATGCCCATATACTTAAAAAACAGGCGGATATTAATTTTCACTCCCCATTTAAACAGGAGCGCGCCAATTCCGGCGGCTGAAAGTATTCCTCCCAAAGCGCCGATGGCTGGAAGAATGCCTTGTTGAAACTTAGCGACGACAAACAAAACGGTTTCAAATCCTTCGCGCAAAACCGCAATCAAAACTAAACTAAATACGCCCCAACCTGCCTGAGATTTGTCGGTTAAGGCAGCACTTACTGCGCCTTCGACTTCGGCTTTCATAAATCGCGCTTGCTTGGTCATCCAGAGCAGCATCCAGCTCAGCATTGCTATTGCTAAAACTCCAAAGGTTGCCTCTAGCAGGGATTCCATAATTGGTGCAAAGGGCTGATTGGATGCGGACAAAATTTGAATTGTCCAGCCGAACAGTACACCTATCACAGCGCTGGCAATAAGTCCGACGGCGACACCGCCAAAAACCCAAGGACTTAAATAACTTTGTCCCGATTTTTTGAGGCAAGCTAGAACGATTCCAACAACTAAGGCAGCTTCTACTCCTTCGCGGAGAGTAATTACAAATGTGGGCAATGCTTCGCTAAAATTCATTTTTTTAGTTTAGGTAATATGTGGAGGTAATTGGTAGATTTTTTACCAATTACCGCTGGCTGTTTGAGTTAACTATTCAAAACTTACGTATCAAAGCAAAGAAACCGGGTTTTTTGACTCTTATTGAAGGTTTTGGGCAAATATTTGGGGTGAAAAACCCGGTTTCTAGCTACCCGTGCGTCGAGGACTATCTTTTAGGATGCGGGTTTGAGAACTTTTTGGCTGTCGTTCTCGATCGCCTTAATTAGCAGGGCGACTTGTTCGGTGGTTTTTACGGGGGCTGGCGGTGCGATCGCCGTTGGCCAATTTGCCTTAAGTTCAGTCATGTTGGCAACAATTGCTTTGTCGATTTCCGGGTTAGTTTTAGCCACTTGAGCGGCAATATTTTGGTACAGGGTTTCCGCGTACATGACGAAACCCCGCGAATCTTGGTATTCAATAACTGCGGAAATTTTGCCGTTAGCAACTGCCGCTCCGTATTCGGAATTAGCTGTATCTAGCAAGCCGTTAATCACTTGCAGCACGAATTTCGGATCTTGGCGCTGCGCTTCGGGAAGGGCGGCAATTGATCCATCTACAGCTTGCATTGATGTGTTAAATTCTGCATTTACTTGAGCCGGATCTTTTGCACCCGCTTTAATTAAATCCTGCAATTTAATTAAAGTTGTCTTAAATTCGGGAACTTTTCGCTCGTTTAGCTGGTCTTCCACATCGGCATAAATTTCTTCTACCGGGTGACCGATGTGCGGTTCTGCTTGGTCTACTTTGCCTGCATCCAAGAGTTCTTTTGCTACCAAAAGATGCCCTTTCATCAAGCCCAGTTTAGTCATGTAGTCTACATCTTTGGCTTCCCCTGTGAGGACGACATCTTCAATAGTTACCATGTCTTGAATTTGGTCAAATTGGGCTTGATTGATGACATTTTTCGAGACCAATTCTTCTGTTTTTCCGTAGGGGCGGCTGGCTTGGATTTTGTTAGAAAGTGCCGGGATTCCTAACTTGGCTTCGAGTTTATCTAACTCGGAAAGAATGGCGGTATTAATGTTAATTCCGCCTTTGCCGCTGTGATTCATGCTGTGGCCGCTTGTTGCTGCGGTAGTAGCAGTGGCGGTGGGTGAGGCGGTGCTGCCGGTGTTGGTGGTGGGGGTGGAAACGCAACCAGTCAAAGCAACGAGGATGGCTGTAGCAGCGGCTGTGGGTAATTGGCGAAAGGATGGTAACATGGCAGTTGATGATTTTTTGGGTTAGGTGCAGTAGGACTAGCCTGTTATTAAGAAAGTTTCTTAATTATTTGCGAGTTAATGATTCTACCTATTTATGAGAAATTTGGGTAGAGAATTTAAGATTTTCTTAACTTGAATCGGCGCAGATCGATCGCGATTTGGGTTAAGCGATGACTTCAAATAAACCCATGCAGCCTGCTTCGGCGATCGCATCTTGATGGGGATGAAACATATATTTTCCGCCGTAGCCGTAGCTAAATTCTAAAATATGTCGTTCAGCTACTCCCATTGTAATGACATCTGTTTTCTCGCTGGGAGTTAAAGTCATTCCCGTGCGATATACGTCAAAAAAATTGGCGTGGAGGTGAAAAGTCACGGCAGATTCATACTCAATCATGTTCATTACATACAGCCGGATCAGCTGATTTTTGTAAATCTGGATCGGGTTGTTCATATAATAATTGGGTATTCCGTTAAAAGCGTAAAGTTCGTTTTTTTGTTTGTCGTTTACGTCGTAACCTCCCATGATTAACAGAATTTCGTCTGCTGGTGGGCGAGGTTTTGGCGGATCGACAATGAACATTCCATAAAGTCCTTTACTTATGTGGCGGGTTACTGGTGCAATGTGACAGTGATATAGATGCACGCCGTAGGGAAGTGCGTCGAATTCATAGATAAACGCAGCGCCGTTTCGGATCGGTTTAACGCCGTCCATTTCTGTGGGATGAACGCCGTGGAAGTGCAGCGAATGAGAATGTCCGGCTTTGTTATAAAAAATGACGCGGATACGATCGCCCTCAGTTGCCCTTAATGTCGGCCCCGGCACGCGATTGTTCACGTTCCAAGTGTTGAAACTAACGGCGCTGTTAAGTTGGATGATCGATGTGTTAGCTTCCATGCGAAATTCCCGCACCGTGCGCCCGTTTTCCCGCGTCACCGTGCCGTAATCGAAATCCCGCGCAATTTGCATCGGGTTGATCGTGCTAGCTGCGACTGGATCGGCAGCCATTGGTGGTATTCTCGGTGCAGGCGATCGCTTTTGGGTGAAATTTTGTAGTGCGATCGCGCCGCCCGCTACCCCAGCACCAGCTATTCCTAGCTGTAGGAGTTGGCGGCGAGTCCAGTGTCCCGGCTTTTTCATCGCGGAGCGATCGGATAAGTCTGCCATACTTCTTGATAATAATTCTCAAAACTTTGGTCGCATTCGAGTATAAGACATTTTCAGCTTATTGTCAATTTGTGTCAACTGTTATTTTTTTATGCGAACTCAGGAGATTTCATACTGATTTCATCTAAGTGTGTCAACTTATATATTGGGGGTTGGCGCTGGCGGCTGCTAACAATGTATACAGATTTACTGCTGTAAATTAATCTTATGAGAATTTTGCTAGTTGAAGACGAGCCAGATTTAGGAAAGGCGATCGAACGAACCTTAAAGCAGGAAAAATATATAGTTGATTGGGCCCAAGACGGCAATGAAGCTTGGGAATATTTAGAGAGTCATTCGATGCAATACACCCTAGCTATTTTTGACTGGTTGCTTCCGGGATTATCGGGAGTAGAACTGCT
>CASBRC010000151.1 GCA_949128015.1 Synechococcales cyanobacterium PMM_0003 | reverse complement strand
TTGGGCAACTTTGTCGTTACTAGCTACTGCGGTCATTGCATAGCTAGGTTGCTCTTGTGTCGCATGTACTACTGGTGCAGCAATATTAGGGATGACCAGATCCCTAGTTGGGACAACTATACCTACTGGGCTGGGCGATGATGTGTCATTCATCCATTTCTGAACAATTTGGGCGAATTGCTTGCCTGGCTTGGGATAAATACCACTACTGATCTCTGGGCATCTACTTTTGGAAATCATTAAGGTGTTCTGATCGTCCAATAATCCACAGATATCTAGTTCGTATTCACTGCCTTCTTTTTGGATTGGGGCTGTACCAATCTTTCGCACACTGGTGATTTTCTGTTTGCCTGAAATTTCGGCGGCTCCATATTCATATTCGATTTTTGAACGCATCGTCGCAATGATGTGGCAACTGGAACCGATGATTTTGTCCCATAGTTGGCGCTCGATTGGGCGGATTTTCGCCCAGTTGCGGACATCACTGCCTACTGCGTCTAGTTCCGCATACCATGCATGGGATAGTGAGTCGATGATCAGGTAATCAAATCCTGATTCTTCAGCACTTTCGATCGCGTTGTAATATTGGCTCGGTCCAAATTTGCTTAGTTCGAGTACCTCGAAGTTAAACAGGTTGCCGTACTTGCGGCTCGATCCATGTTCGGTGTCAATCAATCCAATTCTTTTACCCAAGCAGGATGCTAGTTGCAGCGCTGTGTAAGTTTTGCCGCATCCTGGTGGGCCATAAAGAGCCATCCGTAGTTTGATGTTTTCTTTGGTTGCTTTCTCAAATAAGTAAGTCATAGGTAATTCTCCTTAAATATGCAAATATCAATAAATTTCTTCTAGAGAGCCTCGCTAGAGGAGAGATGCAAATCTCTATGGGTAGACTCTCTAGAATTTGTTAGATCGTAAATAGGTTGTCAATGGCTGAGTCGTTGGTGAGATCGTCGATCTTGATGTAGCGATCGCACAGGTGATCAATCGTGTCGGCATAGTTTCTGAGTCTGCCAAGATTGATCAGAATTCCATAGCAACTAAATTCATGGGTCTGCTTTTCTCTTTGCCACTCATCGATAAAGTATGACGATGGGGTATCTAAACCATCGGTGATTAGGATTACATCTGCTTTTTTCGATTGTTTGTGCTGTTTGATTGAGTCCAATGCTCCTGTCAAGGCGGCGGTAAAGCTGGTGTCATCGCCGTTGTAGAACTTTTCGATGCAGTCAAGCACTTGATTTGGGTCTGGTACTGTTCCTGTAAAATCGTCTATTCTCTCTACTTCACCCGTAAAGTGGAGGATGCGGCAATGACGCTTTTGACTCACTGCAATACTCAATAGAGCCAGCGTTATGGCTTTGCTCCAAATTTCTGGTGCTCCTTCCATTGAAGCACTGGAGTCCAAACAGATGATTATCGGTCCTTTTGCCATTGGTTCACGGCTAATCATCTCCCTTTGTAGTAACG
Organism: Synechococcales cyanobacterium PMM_0003; assembly: GCA_949128015.1. GTDB lineage: Bacteria > Cyanobacteriota > Cyanobacteriia > Pseudanabaenales > Pseudanabaenaceae > Pseudanabaena. Next base: position 4,055 of record CASBRC010000151.1, on the reverse strand, counting down.
ATCTCTCGATATACCCTTGGGCAAATATCGGGAATAGGGCAGGAACTGATAGCTTCAGTAGTTCACAGGGTAATAATCTCGTTAAGTCATTGCCTGTGGTCACTCCTACAATTTCTGTTCGTCCTTCCTTAACTCTTGACCGTTGCATCTTGGCGGCAAGTGCAATTTTCTTTCCTGCTAATTGGGCGATCGCTTGTAACTTTGCTGATGCTTGCATCCTTTGCGCTAGTTGCAGTTTGTCAACAATCTTTAGTTTTTCCTCGGTCTTGCGATCGCCTCCACCACCAAAGGCGACAAGGCTTTCTTCGATCATTTCAATATCGGCTTCGGCACGCGCAATCCCAATCATCAAGGTTAAACCTATTTTTGCTTCGCTAATTAAGTCAGCGTAGTCCTCACAAGCTTTTCGGGCTTCTATTCCTCTTTGCTTCAAGGACTGGATCACTTGCATAATTGCAGAGGTGGGCGGTTGTCCATCTAGCACTTCAAATATGCCGCGAATTTGCTGTCTGATTAGCTCTGGATTTTCTAATGGTTCTGGTGCGTTTGGTAACATCTCGGCGATCGCTGTACATATCGCAGTTGTGCCGATTCCTGCCAGAAATTCATCGCCATTTAGTCGGTTGCTAAATTGCTGAAATGCTTCTAATTCAGTCATTTGTTGATGAATACCAATCCAGATTTTGTTTTCTGGCTTGATCACTTTGTCTTCAAGGCGATTAGGGTGACGATCGTACAGGCGATGATAGGTTTCATCCACAAAAGTCTCAAAGTTATAGATTTTTGTTTCGCCTACCTCGACAACTTCACATAGCCTTGTAGATCCTTCCTTGAAATCTCGCACACAAATATCTGTCCACTTCGGGACTTCATAAACTAGGGGAGATTGCATAATATTTATAGCTCTGAATAGTTCTGGTTGTGATTAGCAAAAGTACAAGCGGCAGAGGGAGAGTGTTTTGCTCTCCCTTTGGTTTTATGCTCCATACAAAATCTCGCTGACTTTTGCTAGCAATGGTTTCTTCTTCGATTCGATTTCAATTAGCACTTGTTTCGCTTTCTTGGCTTTATGTGGATGCTGGGCAATCATGCTTTGCAACCGATCTGCCATATTTCGTAATTCCGATAACACTCCTGTTCCTGCGGTTGCCCATTCGTCTTTGTCCTGTTTTGTGCCAAAGTTTGGGCAGGCTCCTAGTTGGGCGATCGATTCGGTGATCGCGATTAGAGTTTCCTGTGCTTGGATATTCAGGGGATTTCCCACTTTTGCCACGATTTTACTCACGGCTGTCTTTTCTCTGGGGTGATTCCAGATAACGTGATTGAGAATCTCGAAACTATCCTCGCTCACTTCTGTTTCGCCTTCCAAAAAAGCATAGGCTCTTAAAATTGTTACAATCTGCACGTATTTTCTAGTGCTAGCTACAAAGTTTTCCTTCTTTAGCTCCCGTTGTAGCTCAACTAGGGAATCGACAACTTGACTGGAGAATGGCAGGTTTTTAACTTGTGCTTGCATCTGCTCTAACTCAGCTAGAGCTAGTACTGTGGTAACTTGTGGAACAGCGACGTTGCCTGTCTTGCGTAATAGCAATATTCTCAGGTCTTCATCTCCCAAGTAGTCCACCATGTAACGTAAACTCAGCCGATCCCAGAATGCTCCATCTTCTTCTCCATCCAATAGTTCGTTGGAGCAGCCAATCATCGTGATTAATGGTGACTGTAGTTTGATTTTGCCGTTCAGAAATTCGCGCTCGTTCATCAGCCCCAATGCTGAATTTCGGACGATGCTGTTGGCTTTGCCAATCTCATCCATCAGCGCTAGATGTGCTTCTGGTAGCATTGATTCGGTGTCACGCACAAATTTGCCTTTTTGTAATTCGGCTAAATCTGGCGCTCCCAATACTTCTTCGGCTACGGTGGTTTTGGTCATCAGGTAATGAAAGAACTGCGTTCCTGCGATCGCTTCCGATACTGCTTTTGCCATTTCGGTTTTGCCTGTCCCTGGTTGTCCTCCTAGAAATACGTGCATTTTTGATAGTAGTCCCACCATAATCAGGTCGATCGCTTCGCTGCGATCTAGGTAGACTACTTTCAATTGTTCTCGCAGTTGTTGGAGTTTCGCGGCAGCGGGGATGCTAGTCACTGTCATTGCTGTCGATTTATGTCCGTTGGTTTGGGCGATATCTGTGGTGACCATTTTGATTTCCTTTTGAATTTAAGTTTGAGATAAATGGGGAGTAGCTCAATTACTACTCCCAAGATTCTTCGCTAGAAGCCGAGATCGAATAGGTTGTCGATGTCTTCTACTTTTGCCTCTATGACTGAGCCTGTTTCAATGGGAAGCGCATCTTCTATTTCAGGGATGCTTTCTTCATCGTCTGGTTGTGCTTCTGTAGTTTCTACTGAGGCTGTGGTGGCAATTTCGTCTAACACGTTCAAGCAACGTTGTCTTAGTTTTGCCAATTTATCGGTCAGTCCATCAGAGCGGAATTGTAATAGCTCTGATAACATCTTGGTTTTGTCTTCGACTTCCCGATATACCTTCAATTGGTTTTTCAGGGTGCTGCCTTTGGTTGCTGATTCTTTCTGCGGATCTAGCAGCTCGTCTAGGTAAGTTGACATTGACTGCACTTCTTTCTCCAGCGATTGCCTAGCAATTATGTCCATGTCGCCGATTCCTGCGATCGGCATCCATCGGATATAGTTCTCCCTATGGATTAGTGGCAATAGTTCCCGAAATGCGATTAGTTCTACCCGATAGCTTCGCGATACAAAGTATGTTCCTCCTTTTTCTCGGAATGGTACTCCTGCTCTTTTCACAAATTCAGTCAGCATTGCACGGATTTCTTTGCTGGTAATCTCTTGGCTCCATCGATACCACTTGTCAAAGGTGGTTCTTGCGATGTCTATCAAGGATTCGCAATCACTGCTCCAGTCTTCTCGGTTCCAATTAGTTGACTCGTCGCTCTTATCAAAGCTATAGGTGGCAAGTTGGCTGTACCGTAGCTTTTTATCTTTTTCATTTTTGTTCTCCAGTACAAATCCATATACCAATGCTCCATTGTTGGAAATTTGGCGGATTAGCAAGTTATGGCTGCTCAGTTGTGTCTGGGTTTTAGATCTCGCATTCTTAAATGCACTCAGCTTGTTTGGGCTTTCGGGCAGGTAACTAAAGTCTAGATTGACTTGCTCGGCGGCTTGCTTTAGGGTTAGCTCGCTTAGTCGAGTCTCGGCACAGATTGACCATGCGATTAGGTCGCCCAAGTATTCCGCTCCTTTGTCAATCAATGTTTGCTGTGTAGCGATCATTGCTGCTGTATTCATGGCTGTTTATCCTTTAAATTTGGAATTGGTTGGTTTTTGGCTGTTAGCTATTAGCTGTTGGGTTTTAACTTCGGAATAAGGAGCCATCCTCTTAATCTTGTTGAACAAGTTAAAAGTATTGCTTTACCTAGAACTAAACCTATTGAGCTAATCGCTAATCACTTCTACGCACTCTCACACCTTGTTCTTTTCCGCAAATACTTACGCTGACGGCGGATTTGCATATGGATTCTGGGATGCTTTTCTTTGACATGATGCTGTTCTGGATGGATCGCGATCGCTAACATCTGTAGCCCGCACAATATATGTTTGTATCTCTTAGTTGTCATATTTAATTCCATAAAAAAGAAGCCACCAGATTTAGATCTGGTGGCTTGTTGGGGTTTTTAAGTTGTGATCTGGGTTTAGTTGGGTTTATCTACAACAGCAAATTCGGCTTGTAGTCTTGATTTGTTCGCTGCATAAGCTTGTTTGGCGGTTAGGAATGGATGCGCGATTACATAGGAGCTAAAGCCGCCATCAGTGCGGATAAAGCAGACTACAACTTGGTTCTCAGGTTTATAGTCTCGAATCTGTCTCTTCTCATCCTTTTGAAATGGGTTTGGGTGTCCCGATTCAGTGGTGATGCGATCTGCTGTGGCTTGGCTCAGGTAGCAGCCATAGCTTTCAGAGTTCAGCCATTTTTGATAGGGACTGATGCCGATTTGCGATTCTTTCGATTTGCTGACATC
>CASBRC010000150.1 GCA_949128015.1 Synechococcales cyanobacterium PMM_0003 | reverse complement strand
TCTGTTTCTGAGCATCTAGATGAATAACCGAAAGAGCTGTGGCGAACGCTGCGCGTTCGCCACAGCTCTTTCGGTTTGGGTTTATCTACATGTTTTAAAGTTACCGTGCTAACCTTATAGCAAATTTTTTATCCCGATGCCCTCTTCAAACAGCCAATGGAAACAACATCCTTAGAGGCAAATCCACTACTAGCAGATTCGAGTACAGATGCAGGTAAGGACTCGAATCAACCCTCAAGTTTGACTAATAATCAAAATGTCACTGATCAAGATGTTACTCATCAAAATCTTGCATCCTCTAAGCTAGGTTTGAAACAAGAGCCATCAAACAGTATTTTTACAGAAGAACTAGTGGGAGTAAAACTTGCAAATACCAAACAAAAAGGTGACTGCTTATATCTTTATAGCCACGATCGAGAAGTAGACTGTGCCACCAAGATTTTGGAGGCGATCGCAACAAGCACGCAGGATCTAGAAAGTTCTGTTTTATACGCAGAAGGCATTCATCGCCTCAAATTGCATGGCAATTTATGGGCTTTAGGGCTGGATTTACCGATCGCATCGTCTGCGATCGTCGCTGCCGAAATTATTGCCTCTCTACTAAGCAAATTTCGCCAAGATCCACACTTAGCTAAAAAACTTGCGCAAACTAAGCTGAAGTTACTATTACAAAACAACTGCCTCAATTTGTTATGTGAGACACGCACCACCATCTTGCAAGCTGAGATGGCGTTGCCGATGTTAAATACTTTAAGAAGTTTGAGTGCATCTGAATATTTTCAGTCAGTGACGGTATCAAGTCGAGTCATTGGCGAGAAAAAGCCTAGTTGGTCTTTTGAAATTGATTTACTAGCGATCGGGTCACAGAATCCCGATCTTGAACTTTCGACAGCCGAAGAAGAACAAGATCACAGCATTGAAATTCTTAGCGAAGACGAGGAAGAGCCTCATCCTTGGCAAAAATCAGGTGGATATGCTGGGGCGCAATTACTTGCTGCTGGAAAGGCTATTTTCGGACTCAAATGGCTGGGGCAAACTGCACCGAAAATGCTTTCTTTACCTGCTTGTATCGTAAGTTTGGCGATCGGTATTGGGACAACAATCGCAATCGATCGCACGCTCAGTAATTTTGACCAACCAGAACAGCTAACCAAATTTGCGATCGCAGATTCCAAAATTAATTTATCAACTACTCAGCCAGAAAATTCTCCCGAAAAAGGCATCAGCAATAAGCCTGTACTTAATTTTAATATTGCCTTGTTCAACGAGAAATTAGCGCTTCTTGATTGGCAAACCACGAATAAAAAGCGTTCGCCTGAAGTTTTGATTGTGGGTAGTTCTAGAGCATTACGTGGCATCGAACCCAGCACATTAGAAAAAACACTGGTTAATAAAGGCTTCAAAGACATCAGCGTTTTTAATCTGGGTATTGATGGTGCAACGGCTAAGGTCGTAAATCTGCAAATCACCCAAATTTTATCCCGTGACCAAATGCCGCGCATGATTATTTGGGCGGATGGATTGAGAGCATTTAATAGCAGCCGCAGTGACCTTACCTATGACGAAATCACGGCCTCGGTAGACTATAAGCAATTACAGGAAACGATTAAAAATAACGCGATTAATCCCGATCCTATGTCTAGCCAAAATGCGATCGCAGCCAAATCACCAAATCCAATCGCCCAATCCTTTGATCTTCTGTTCACCACCTTTTCTAAACGGCAAGAAGTTCGGACTTCACTAGTCAAAAAATTTGATCGCCATACCCATATGCTCAGCAACAGCGAAGCCCTAATCGCCGCGACCATGCCTAGCACCGTCACCGCCCTTGATGCCAAAGGCTTTGTCGCTTTTGATGTCACCTTTGACCCCAAAACCTATTTCCAAAAATTTCCCCAAGTTCCTGGGGACTACGATCTCGACTATCGCAACTTTGATACCAATGGCTCGCAGTTCGAGGCTTTTGCCAATGTAGTTGATTTTTGTCGCCGCAATAATATTGAGCTTTTAGTAGTGAATATGCCCTTACACGCCACTTATCTCGATCAAATTCGCACTCGCTATGAAGCTATTTTTAATGGCAGGATGCAAGAGCTTTCTTTGCGTGAAGGTTTTACTTATCTCGATCTTTCCCAAGCAATCTTAAATCAAGCCGACCTTTTTTCTGACCCCAGCCATTTGAATCAAAAAGGAGCGATCGCGATCTCCAAACTTCTCGTCCAAAACCCCAAAATTCGTTGGCAAGCTCTCAAAAAGTAGAAGCGATTCTTATCCCCCATAACTTTTTTGAAAGAGCGCTAGCTGACTACTCTCAAATTTTTGACTTAATTTTGTAAAACTATGAAACACTTGTGGTATTTTTGCCCAATATAGTTATGCAAAAAGCTATGATCGCCTCATATTGCTTTGCGATCGCAAAGACAATCATCTTTACTTGGGTAATGAACTCTTAGGAACTCTTGGGCTATGAATACATCAGATCAAGCACCAACTACCGCCGCAGGCTTAAAAAATAGAACCAAAGCTCTTGCCAAACGGGGAGGGCGCACCCCCTTTGAGAGCAAACTAATTCAAGCAGGACATGCCACATCAGACCAGTTCGATCGCGCAGTCAAAGATAGTCAAGAACAAAATGTGCCATTCCTCAGCGTCCTAGAGCAAATTCTGGGGCAGCAACTCGCCCCCGACATTACCCGCTATTACAAACGCCAACAACTTTTTGAACTGCGTGTTCTTTACGGCATCGAACCAATCGATCCTGATGTCGAGCTAGACAAATTTGATATCTCTACCCTCAGCGCTTTACTCGACTCCAACATCATTCCAATTTCTAGTTGTCGAGACTGCGAGATACTACCTCTAATTAAGACCGAGAACAGCATTACGCTCGCCGTAGTTTCCCCCGACAGCTACAAAGTCCAAAATGAAATTGCTCGCCTGCTCAAAAACATCACGGTGATCAGGCGCGTGATTTCCCGTGAAGATTTTCATCGCACTTTTGACAATATTGTCCAATTTCAAGTTAACAAAAGCGCTAAAGCAGAAGGTGCCATCAGTGATGAAGATCTGCAAGTCAAAGATGATGTCTTTGCTGATGATATGTCCGACGCGGATCAAGGCGACGAACTCATGGTGGGCGGCGAAAACTCCGCACCGATCATCAGCCTCGTCGATAAAATTCTGGTTAAAGCTCTTAAGGAAGGATGTTCTGACATCCATATCGAACCACAGGAAAAAGACCTATGTATCCGTCTCCGCAAAGATGGTGTATTGCGCGAATACTTTTTCCTCGGTGACAACAAACGGTTACCACGCAACATCGTCAACGCTGTCATCTCGCGCTTCAAGATTATTTCTAACCTGAACATTGCCGAAAAGCGCGTTCCTCAAGATGGCAAACTCAAGCGTAATTTCCAAGGTCGTCGCGTAGACTTCCGCGTCAATACTTGCCCCACCCAAAACGGTGAAAAAGTAGTTTTGCGGATTCTCGATAACTCCAACACGCAGCTTGGGCTTAACAAACTGATCAGCGATCCCGAAAGCTTGGAACTGATGCAAAGTTTTGCCAAACGACCTTATGGACTGATCTTGGTAACTGGACCCACAGGATCAGGCAAAACTACCACCCTATACTCAACTCTTGCTGAATGTAATGACCCCGGCATCAATATCAGCACTGCCGAAGATCCCGTCGAATATAATTTGCCAGGTTTAACCCAATGCCAAGTGCTACGCGAAAAAGGCATGACCTTTGCCAGCATTCTCCGCGCCTTTTTACGTCAAGATCCTGACGTAATCCTTGTCGGTGAAACGCGAGATGCAGAAACTGCTAAAACTGCGATCGAGGCTGCGCTTACAGGTCACTTAGTGCTGACCACCTTACACACTAACGACGCACCTAGCAGCATTGCTCGTCTCGAAGAAATGGGCGTAGAGCCATTTATGGCAAGCACCGCCATCATCGGCGTTCTCGCCCAACGTCTCCTCCGCCGCGTCTGTGACAACTGCCGCATCCCTTACAACCCTAGTCAAGAAGAACTCGATCGCTTCGGCTTACCCAGTAGCGATCTGGAAAAGACCTTCTACCGTGCCAACATCGTCAACCGCGAAGCTATGCTCCCCGGTCAGCGAGTATGCCCCAAATGTAGTGGCGCTGGATATAAAGGTCGGGCAGGTGTATACGAGATCATGAGAATGACCGAACGCTTGCAAAGTGCGATCAATAAGGGAGCGACTACGGAAGTGATCAAGGAAATCGCCGTGCAAGAAGGAATGAAAACCCTGATGGCATATGCTTTCCAGTTGGTAAGAGAAGGGGCTACCACCCTAGATGAGGTGTTGCGAGTCGTCTATACCGATAAAGGGCGAGAAGCTGAAGAACGCGCCCGTCGTGGCAAAGGACTGGAATGTGAAAACTGTGATGCGGTTCTCACTCCCGAATCAGTTGAATGTCCCTACTGCACCACAGTAAGAACCTTTTAAATTAAAACCTGCGCGAATCGCGCAGGTTTTAGCGACTATATAGGGAATCATGCCCTTATCAGGGTTTTAATTTAGGATTTGATTAGGAGAATCGACCGCTATGGTAATGGACTACATCATCGAAGACTTGATGGAAGAGGTGGTAGAGCGCAAAGGTTCTGACCTTCACCTCTCCGCAGGGCTTCCGCCTTACATTCGCATCAACGGACACCTCACCCGCACCGATCGCGATCCGCTTACCCCCGAAGAATGTCAGCGCTTGATTTTTGCGATGCTCAATAACAATCAGCGCAAGGCTCTAGAACAAAACTGGGAGTTAGACTGCTCCTATGGGGTCAAGGGACTAGCTAGATTTCGTGTGAATGTTTACAAAGATCGTGGAACCTATGCGGCTTGTCTGCGGGCGCTTTCTTCCAAAATCCCTGACATGGATGATCTTAACTTGCCGCCAATTGTGCGAGAGCTTAGTGAAAAGCCGCGTGGACTGGTATTAGTAACTGGTCCAACAGGCTCTGGAAAGACGACAACCCTTGCCGCGATGATCCAAACGATCAATAAAACCCGTGCTGAACATATTCTCACCGTTGAAGATCCGATTGAATTTGTTTATGAATCGGTAAAAAGTATCATTCACCAGCGCCAAGTTGGGGAAGACACTAAAACCTTTGGTAATGCACTAAAAGCGGCTCTTCGCGAAGATCCTGACGTAATTCTCGTCGGTGAAATGCGCGACTTAGAAACAATCCAGCTTGCGGTATCCGCCGCCGAGACTGGACACCTAGTATTTGGTACTTTGCATACTAGTTCTGCTTCACAAACCGTAGATCGGATGGTGGATGTGTTCCCACCAGAACAGCAAGGTCAAATTCGGGTGCAACTTTCCAATTCTCTTGTTGCCGTGTTAAGCCAAACTCTTGTGCAACGACATAATCCGCAACCAGGACAATTTGGACGGGTAATGGCTCAGGAAATTATGGTGGTCACACCTGCGATTTCCAACCTAATTCGTGAAGGGAAAACCGCACAAATGTACGGCTTTATTCAAACGGGTGGTAAAGAATCTATGCAAACGCTTGAGTCGGTTCTAGCAAAG
>CASBRC010000149.1 GCA_949128015.1 Synechococcales cyanobacterium PMM_0003 | reverse complement strand
GATTAAATAGCAGTAGTTGCTTGGACTCTAGCGCGAGCCATCCGCAAATTTTGTTCAGCACGAAGCTTGCCTTGCTTATCTTCAGCCTTAATATTAGCTAAAGCTTGCTCAGCATCTGCAAGAGTCTTGCGTGCTTCTTCGGCATTGATGGCACTGCCAAGTTCGCCACTACGCACCAATACGGTTACTTCGTTTTCCTCAACTTCAGCGAAACCGCCTGTTAAAGCGATCGCATTCCAAGCTTTGTCTTTACGATAACGGAGCACGCCTGTTTCGAGTGCCGAAATCAGAGGAGCGTGATCGGTCAAAATACCCAATTGCCCTGTAGAGCTAGGTAAAATCACTTCCTCTGCGACAGTATCCAGAATCGTTTGATCTGGGGCAATTACTTTTACAGTTAGAGTCATGATTTATTTACCAGCAGCTTTGAGCTTTTCGGCTTTTTCGATCACTTCTTCGATGTTGCCAACGAGGTAGAAAGCTTGCTCAGGAAGTTCGTCAAATTCACCCTTGAGGATGCGATCGAAACCACTGATGCTTTCTTCGAGGGTGACATACTTACCAGGCGAACCAGTAAATACTTCAGCAACGAAGAATGGCTGAGACAAAAAGCGCTCAATGCGACGGGCGCGAGCAACTGCTAGTTTGTCATCTTCAGAAAGTTCATCTAGACCCAAAATGGCGATGATATCTTGAAGTTCTTTGTAGCGCTGAAGAATTACTTGCACGCCACGAGCGACACGGTAATGCTCATCGCTGACCACACCTGGTTGCAACATCGTCGAAGAAGAATCGAGAGGGTCAACCGCAGGATAAATCCCCTTAGAAGCCAAACCACGAGACAACACGGTGGTTGCATCAAGGTGAGCAAATGTGGTTGCAGGAGCTGGGTCAGTCAAGTCATCCGCAGGAACGTAAACCGCTTGTACTGAGGTAATCGAGCCTTCAGTAGTCGAAGTAATCCGCTCTTGCAAAGCACCCATGTCTGTCGCCAGAGTTGGTTGATAACCTACAGCCGATGGCATCCGACCAAGTAGCGCCGATACTTCCGAGCCAGCTTGAGTGAAGCGGAAAATATTGTCGATGAAGAGCAATACATCTTGCTTGGACACGTCACGGAAATATTCAGCCATTGTCAAAGCAGTTAAGCCCACACGCATACGCGCTCCAGGTGGCTCATTCATTTGACCGTAAACCAGAGCGAGGTACTGAAGTACGCCCGATTCCTTCATTTCGTGGTAAAGGTCATTACCTTCGCGGGTACGTTCGCCCACACCACCAAACACCGACACACCAGAGTGCTTTTTGGCGATGTTGTTGATTAGCTCTTGAATTAATACGGTCTTGCCTACGCCAGCACCACCAAATAGTCCAATTTTGCCACCACGACGATAAGGTGCGAGAAGGTCAATCACCTTAATGCCCGTTTCAAATGTGGTTGGGGTGGTTTCTAAAGAGGTGAAAGGAGGCGATGGACGGTGAATTGGGAATTTTTCTTCGGTAACAACAGGGCCTAATTCGTCAATAGGTTCGCCCAATACATTGAAAATACGACCAAGGGTGTTAGGACCAACAGGAACCGTAATCGGTGCGCCTGTATCGGTTACATCCATACCTCTAACGATGCCGTCAGTGGTACTCATCGCTACAGCGCGAACTTGGTTATCGCCTAATAATTGTTGTACTTCACAGGTGACATTGATGTCTTGTCCTGCGGAGTTACGTCCAGTGACGACAACGGCGTTATAAATTTCAGGGACTTTGCCACTGGGGAACTCGGCATCGACCACAGGACCGATGATCTTGGTGATGCGCCCGACGGATACTTTTTCTGCGGTAATTGCCATGCTTGCTGTTAACTCCAGCCTCTTAACTCAAAATCTAAAAAATTTGCAATGAAATAAGTGTGAAAAAATGCAATCGCTGAAACTATAAAAATTTTAACTTTTGCAGTCACATCTAAAGCTAGCTGCCTCCTAAAATATCATTTAATGGCTATTGAAAGATATCTAGTTTGTCGAAAAAAATTAGATTTTCTGCTCTGGGACAATTGATTTTGTATATTGCCATGAGTTTGGATGGCTATGCTGCTTATGCTTCTGACGGAGTAAACTGGCTTTTTTGTGGATCAAGATTGTCGCTACGATGCTTTTTGTAGTTCATGCGATCATTACCTATATTTCCACGCCAACAGGAAAATTATCATCAAAAATTTGAGAGATATCGTAAGGACATTGTTTCTGTAAGTCTTTATAGTCCAGTGGTGTTTCTCTTACTACTAAGTCCAACGCTGACTCATAGCCATCTATAACAGCTTCATCCAAATAAGACTTCAAGCTAGGATTTTTTCTGATTAACTTTTTAATTTCACGTCGTTGTTCTCTGATTGTAGAGCGCCAACTCTTCCCACGCAAACTTGGCTGTAAATCCCACTTGAGCAAATGTCCTAGCAAAACACCTAAACGGTTTTCTAATTCAGATCTTTGCTGATTACCCAAGGATTCAATCTCTTCCGCTAAATTTTCTAAATCTAAGTCATTTAACTTACCTGAACGCAAGCGCTCTACTTGTTCGAGCGTCCAGTGATAAAAATCTGATTCGTAGAGTACTGTTGATGTCATAGTTTTTACCACTATTCTGCGCCAAGTCTTTGCTCTGCGATCATAACAACATATCAAAAACGACACGTTTAGTATGCAACCAATTTTGGTGTTTGCAGCGCCTACGGCGCTGCAAACACCAAAATTGGTTTTTTGAAAGTGCCGCCTACGGCGCAATTTCTATAATGAGAATTGCTGGCAAACCCTAAAATTGGTTGCCGAAAGAGGCTTTAAGGTTGTAATATGATTAGCTGGACTGAAAAAATAGGAGACTAGTACCATGAGTCGTGTATGCCAATTAACAGGCAAAAAAGCCAATAACGCCGTATCAATTTCTTTCTCACACAAGCGCCATAAGCACTTACAACACGTTAACTTACAAGACAAGAGAATTTGGTGGGCAGAAGGAAAACGTTTTGTCAAATTACAAATTTCTACCAAAGCGATCAAGACTTTGCAAAAGAAAGGACTCGCCGCATTTGCTAAGGAAGCTGGTATTGATCTTCGCAAGTTTTAATCAAAATCCCAAAAACAAAAGCGGCGCATCGCGCCGCTTTTGTTTTTGGGAAGTCACTTTTTATTAGTTAAAATCGATGAATGTTGGCATAGTTGGCTTAGGATTAATTGGCGGATCGTTAGGATTGGATCTACTCGCGTTAGATGCAAATAACTATGTGTGGGGCATCAGCCGCAATCCTGAAACCTGTAAGCAAGCTCAAGCGATCGCATCCGTAAATATCGCGAGTACAAATATTGCAGACATCCCCGATCGCATTCTTGATCAGACTGATATCGTCGTCATCTGCACACCGATCGCAGCGATTTTACCGACAATTATTGCGATCGCACCCAAGCTTGGCTCTAATGTTATTTTTACGGATGTTGGCTCAGTTAAAGCCGCAATCGTAGAACCTGCGTCTAAAATTTGTCAACAATATAACCAGCGATTTGTCGGTAGTCATCCGATGGCGGGTACTGCATTTCAAGGAATATTAGCGGCTGAACGAAATCTATTTCACAATCGTCCTTGTGTGGTTACGCCAAATGTAGATCGTGAGGCATTTGAGCAAGCATTTGAAAAAGTGCGATCGCTATGGCAGTCAGTGGGAATGAATGTCTATGAATGTAGTCCCGAAGCGCATGATCGGGCGGTGGCGATGATTAGTCATGCACCTGTAATTATTAGCGCTAGCTTAGTTGCATCGTGCCAGCAAGAAGACGAAGATAGCATTTTGAAATTAGCCCAAAACTTAGCTAGTTCAGGTTTTCGTGATACTAGCCGCGTGGGTGGTGGCAATCCTGAACTCGGTCGCCTGATGGCGGAATATAATCAATCAGCTATATTGCGATCGCTCTATACTTATCAGCAGTCTTTGCAAAAAACGATCGGTTTAATTGAGCAAAAACAATGGGAAGAACTAGAAACTTTTTTAGCTAATACTCAACGCGATCGCAATTTTTATCTGGATTGAAGGGTTTATGCTCCTTGAGATTTCAGAACACAACATAGAGCCGTCTATCCCTACTTTAACTCAAGCTGATCATGACTGTAATTGCGATTGATTTTGGAACTAGTAATACTGCGATCGCAATTC
>CASBRC010000148.1 GCA_949128015.1 Synechococcales cyanobacterium PMM_0003 | reverse complement strand
GTACTGCCACTATTGGGCAATCTGCCAAACCAGCAACCACACTTGCTAGCGCTCCTTCCATTCCTGCAACGACAATAATCACATCAGCATCTGCGATCGCATCGCGATGACTGAGCAAGCGATGAATTCCTGCTACGCCTAAGTCCCAGAGGCGCTTCACGGTAAATCCACACAACTCACCAGTTATGGCAGCTTCTTCGGCGATCGGTAAGTCGGCAGTACCTGCGGTGATGATCGTGATCGTGCCTTGCTTTTTCATTGTGGATTCGCCGAGACAGCAAATTTGGGCGATCGGAAAATATTTTAATCCGCGCAAGGATGGCTGAATCTGTTGATAAACTGCGGCTGAGATTTTGGTTGCCATCACCAAGGGATTTTTGGACTCCATCACCCGCATAATCTGGACAATTTGCTCAGGTGTTTTACCCAAACCAAAAATCACTTCTGGAAATCCTGTTCGTAAAGTGCGATGGTGATCGATTTTGGCGAAATCTCCCACGGATTCATAGTGGAGATATTTTAATTCTTCTAAAGCTTTCTCTGGGCTAAGCTCTCCTTTCGCTACTGTTTCCAGAATTTGCTTTAAGTTGTCATGCATAGAAATTTAATGTGCTGATTTAGGGGAATGACTAGGATAGGCATAACAAAAACCAAAACCCAAAAGGCTGTGGCGCACGCGCAGCGTGCGCCACAGCCTTTTGGGTTTTAAGGTTTCTTTTGCCCATTGGACTTAGTTTACTGCGCTTTTAATCGGCTTTCCTGCGAGGCTTTGGAAATAGAGAAAACCCGCAGCAGCTAGGAAAGTAAAATAGCCAATCGCTTGTCCCAGAAATAGGCGATCGCGAAAGCCAAACAAAGCCTTGAGCAAAATCCCCGGAAATTCTTTGTCAGGTAGAATCCCATGTACGTCCCAAACTAAACCACCTAGCAAGCAGGAAGATAAATCAGGTGTTGCATCAGTCGGGAAACAGAGCGAAGTTTGTGAGAGTTCGGCATAGGCTGCTACGGCTTTGTCCAAATGCCCGATCGCACTGATCACTAAACCCGCAACGATCAGCAATAAAAATACTCCCATCGCCTGAAAGAAAATTTTGAGATTGATGCGAATCCCAAATTGAAAAATAGCCATCCCGATCGCAACAGCACAAACTAAACCTGCGATCGCGCCGATGATTGGCACAAATCCGCCTTGTAGTTTTGCCGAGATAAATATCACTACTTCAAAGCCTTCGCGCAATACCGCAATCAAAATCAGGGTAAACACAGCAAAACCTGCACTCTGTTCATTGGCGATCGCCTTGCCAATTTGCCCCTCGATTTCGCCCTTGAGCGCCTTGGCATTTTCGGTCATCCATACCAACATCCAACTTAACATGGCGATCGCAGTCAGCCCCAAAGCTCCCTGCCACAATTGCCCATAAAAGGCGGCTTGGCTTGGTTCGGTACTTTCCACTTGTTTGAGAAACCAATTCAGCAATATCCCTACCACAAAGCTAGCTAATACCCCTATGCCAATGCCGCCAAATACCCAAGGATTGAGATAACTGCGATCGGCTTTTTTGAGATATGCCATTACGATACCGACGACCAGAGCAGCTTCTACTCCTTCGCGTAAGGTAATCGCAAAAATTGGCAAGGCGACACTAAAATCCATAAAAAGTTTCCCTACATTTGTTGCAAATACTTTTCGCTTCCTAGCTCATCTAGCTTATCTTGCTTTTCCATCACCATATCCGCAAGAGATTGACGATAGGCAATAATTTTTTCTAGAAGCTCAAGATTATGACTGGCTAAAATCTGTACTGCTAGCAACCCTGCATTATCAGCATTACCGATCGCAACAGTTGCAACGGGAATTCCTTTAGGCATTTGCACAATCGAATAGAGCGAATCCACACCATTAAGTTGGCGCGTGGAGACTGGCACACCGATTACGGGCAGAGGTGAAAGCGCCGCTACCATTCCTGGTAAATGAGCAGCACCGCCCGCCCCAGCAATAATCACCTTAATCCCGCGAGTATGAGCAGTCTTCGCAAATTCCACCATTCGTTCTGGTGTGCGGTGTGCGGAAATAATCGCGACTTCATGGGGAATATTGAACTGTTGGCAAATTGCGATCGCGCCTTGCATAGTTGGCAGATCAGAGTCACTACCCATAATGATGCTGACTTGGGGTTGGTTTTGCATATTCTAGATTTTTAGATGTATTTTCAGAAGTGATGGTCGTTACTTCGTGCCGACCATCACTTCCAGATTTATAAATTGCAGCGATTGAAAATCTATCATAGATTACGGTCTGCTTGTTTCATCGATCTGCCATTGCTTAGAAGTCTCATTCCAGACTAAACTCATTCGCAAAGTTTCAGAACTAATCTTTTTTCCTTTTTTGTAAGTCAACTCAATATCTACGATTGCTGAATCATTTTGCATTTCGACAAGACGCGCTCTATCGACTGACACTTGATCAACACTTTTCCACCAATCTATAAATTCATCCCTTCCGCTTGCTCCATCACGTTGAAATTTTGGAGTGAGCTTCTGCCATGCTGCTGTAAGTTGTTGAGCGTTAACCAAGCTGTAATAGTCTCTTACAAAATTCTCTGGAGAAGGTTTAGCTTGCTTAGTTGGGGATGGAGTCGAAGTTGCAGTTGCCGTCGCTGTTGGGCTTTTTGGTGGATTTATAGTTGGTGTCGGCGACGGAGAGGCAGTTACAGATGGTTGAGGAGATACCAGTAGTTGTTCACCTGTAACCCGATTTGCTGGATCTTTAGCATCCAGACTGGCAAAAGCGCAGTAAGCATCAGGAATGCGCTTAACATAAGTCTTTAGGTCACTCGTGCAACTATTAGGATCGCCAAAAGGAACAGCATATACTTGATAAAATTTGCTGCTGCCGAGATTGGGATAGTCAGGTATCCAAAAAATTCCTGCATCTTTAAATCCTTCTGATACAAGAGCTTTAACCCTTAAGTCCGCAGAGTTTTTATCTGCAAAAGCAGAATCTGCGAGAAAATAGAATGGAGTTTTAGCAACAGGCTTATTAAATGGAGAGATTTTGTTCCATAAAGCAACGATGCCGCCATTTTGCGAAATGACCACGCCTAGACCGATCGCTACTCCAATTGCACCACC
>CASBRC010000147.1 GCA_949128015.1 Synechococcales cyanobacterium PMM_0003 | reverse complement strand
GATTGTCGGGTTGCAATAACTCCTTAGCAGCGCGATTGACCTGCTCAAAAGTTACCGATTGAATACGCTGGGGGAACTTATAAAAATCACCAACTGGTAAGCCATAGATTTCATCGCTAAGCAAAGAACTAGCAATGCTATCAGGATCGGCAAACTCCGTAGAGAAGTTATTGATCAAGCTCTTTTTCGCAACATCAAACTCAGCTTGAGTGATGCCCTTGTCACGCACATCTCTGAGCAAAGCCACCGTGGCTGCGATCGCCTTTTCTGTATCTTTACCACTGGTTTGCATCTGCACAATAAATGCACCCTGTGGCGGTCTACCCGATTGGAAGAAACTATAAATGCCATAGGTCAGACCAAGGCGATCGCGTATTTCTGTACCAAGACGGCTCGCTAATGTATCACCACCCAAAACTTGATTGAGCAATAGCGCAGGGTAATACTGCGGATCAGAACGGGAAATGCTCGGATGTCCAATAATCGTGACCGCTTGAGTTTTACCCGCCAGAGAGGTTTGCTTCTCATTGGTAGCCGCAAGATTAGAAATCTTGGGGAATTGGAATTTAGGTGCTTTCCCAACAGCCTTCCATGTACCCAATTTCTCTTCGAGCAAAGCTCTGACCTTAGCAGGATCGAAGTCTCCCATCAGAGTCAGAATTGTATTGTCAGGACGATAATAGGTGCTGTAAAACTTAGCTAAATCTTCACGACTTAAAGATTTGAGCGTTGCTTCAGTTCGCATCGCATTAAATGGATGTCCCTTAGGATAGAGTGTCGATTGAAAAATTCGACGGACTAGAGCATTAGGGTTATCTAGCTCCGATTTGAAGGCTAGGAGATTGCGTTGAAGATTTAGTTCAAATTCCTTGGCGGGAAAAGTCGCATTTTGCAAAAGATCGGCTAGTTGATCGATCACAATTGGCAAATCCTTCGCCATAGCTATCCCCGAAACACCAACGCTTTCACGCCCTGCCGAAAATCCTAGTCTTGCGCCACGGTTTTCTAGGCGCGATGCAAGCGCGAGAGCGTCTTTAGTGGTTGTCCCATTAGTCAGGTTTTGGGCAGTAATTCCTGCTAAGCCAGCCTTCTCAATTGAGTCAAAGCCAGCTCCTGCATTAATTTCGCCAACTAGAGTTACCGTCGGCGTACTGCGATCGCTTAATAGTAGTACTTTCAGTCCATTGGACAGCGTGAATTTATCAGGCTTAACCGCAGTTGGCACTCCTGCATTGGCGACTAACGCACTGTCTGGCAGATACTTCGCGACTTCTGAAGGATCAACGGGAGTACTTGGCTGAAATGCTTCCGAAGAATGGGCATTACTAGGAGTTGTCCCAGCACTAGCGGTGATTACCGATGGCTCAAAATATCCCAACACACGGCGATCTTTTTGCAGATATTGCTTGGCAACTCTTTTCACATCGACGACTGTGACTTTTTCGACTGCTTCTAGATAGCGATCGCTATAGCGATAGTCTTTGGCAACAGTTTGGTTAAACCCAATCTGACTAGCTTGAGCACCAATATCCCGATTACCCAGAATATAACTAGCTCTCATACTGGTTTTAGCGCGTTCTAATTCCGATGGTGTAATTGGTTGAGTTTGTAACTTGTCAATCTCGTCGAGAATCAGGCGATCGAGTGCATCTAGCGATTGACCAGCCGTCGGTGTAGCACTGACAAAATACCAACCAGTCCCAATCTGTGTCGATGAACCGCCACCGACACTACTGGCTAAGCCTGTTTCGACCAACGCTTGATAAAAGCGCGAGCTTCTGCCAGATGTGAGAATGCTATCCATCACATCAATCGCTGCCACATCTTCACCATCGACGTTAGGCAAGTTGGGATAAACCGCTTGCAAAAATGGCACGCTACCAGGTTCTTTGAGTCGAATTGGTTGACTTGTCGATTTGGGCTGCGGTGGTTTGGGTTTAGATTGTTGTGCTTCAGGAGTGATTAAAACTTTAGGCTTGGTTGGTGCTGCGATCGCACCATAGATTTCGCGTACTTTTTGAAGTGTCGATTCCGTCTCAAAATTACCAACAATTACTAACGTGGCATTATCAGGACGGTAGAAAGTACGGTAATAGTTCTGAATATCTTCAACCGTATAGTTCTCGACATCAGAGCGATAGCCAATCACGGGCCAACCGTAAGAGCTATCGGGATAAGCCGCCAACATTACCTGACGATAAAGCCGCGTTCCGGGGCTATTGTTACCGCCATCAAGTTCTGATAAAACAACGGTGCGCTCGCTCTTGAGTTCATTTTCACCCGCGACTGTATTTACCATGCGATCGGCTTCCAACCTGAGCATCGCCTCAAGCTTATCGCTGCCCGTAGTGCCAAAATAAGCAGTCATGTCATAGCTCGTAAAAGCATTAGAGTTACTGCCTAACGCACTAAATAAGCGTCCAAACTGGATCGGTCGCTCTTTAGTACCTTTAAACATCAAGTGTTCGAGTTGGTGGGAAATACCTGTAATTCCCTGCTTTTCATTTTGCGAACCAACGCGATACCATACTTGAACGCTGACTACGGGAGCTGTGTTGACTTGCTTCGTTAAAACTGTCAAACCGTTATCTAAAACGGTTTTAACGACATTTCCTGTCAGTGAATCAGGCGATTGTGTTGAAGACATTGTTGAAGTTTTGGCAACTAGATCGGGCTGAGCCGCGTATGCTTGGCTGCCTGACAATTGAGACAAAGATGATTGCCAAGATAGGGGAAAGTTACCGAACATAACCACTGCGATCGCAGTGGCTAGTCCTCGACTCAAGAAAGAGAGCATAAAATTACGCTTCACCGAGATCTCCACGAAATACAGTTTTCATTATAGTAGGAGTGACTAAGTAGCTAGGCAAAAGAAACCTTAGAACCCAAAAAGCTATGGCGCACGCACAGCG
>CASBRC010000146.1 GCA_949128015.1 Synechococcales cyanobacterium PMM_0003 | reverse complement strand
GATCAAGATACCTTCGGGCAAATAACTATTAAGTACTTTTGCCCAACGTTGGGGTGGGATTAAGCTGGACGTATCAAAATGCGCTACTTGAGCCGCAGCATGAACGCCAGTATCAGTCCTACCTGCACTGTGCAAGACGGTTGGTTTTCCGCAAATCTTGGCGATCGCATCTTCAATCGTCTGCTGCACACTGGGATGATTTGGCTGTCTTTGCCACCCATAAAAATGTGTACCTAGATATTGAATAACTAAAGCAACACGATGAGGAGACTCAGAATCAGCAGAAAACATCTTTATAACAGTTTAGACGAGTTGCAAGATTGCCATTTCCGCATTGTCACCGCGACGACTAATCGTGCGAACAATACGGGTATAACCACCATTGCGATCGGCGTAGCGTTCAGCAGCTTGGCTAAATAGCAAGTCCACTAAAGTAGTCACGCGCTCTTCTTCAGGTAGCTGCTCTTGCTTAGTTCTGGTCATTGGGCGATCGCTGACGGGTTCGCCATCTTTGACTGAAATATCATACAAATAGGAAATTGCTTGACGACGAGCGTGCAAAGAACCATTTTTTGCAAGAGTGATCATGTGATCAACATTGCTGCGAACGGCATCTGCCTTAGCTCTGGTCGTTTTAATTTCGCCTCTGAGGATCAACTCAGTCGTCAAAGATCGTAGGAGAGCTTTGCGCTGGTCGGCAGCTCTGTTAAGCTGAGGGGTTTTACAACGGTGACGCATGGGTATGTACTAGATGGATATGAAACCTACAGAATTTTAGAAGCTTTGGACTCAGTTAAGGTCAAGCCAAGATGCTGTTTGAGGGCATCCATAACTTCCTCAGCCGACTTTTGACCAAAGTTTTTGATTTCCAGTAAATCGTCTTGGGTGTATTCCAACAAATCAGCAACAGTGTTAATCTGCGCTCGTTTGAGACAGTTGTATGCTCTAACTGACAGTTGTAATTCTTCAATGTGAATTTGCTTGGTCTCGTCTTGCTCATCACGCTCTTGGGGCAATGAGGGCGCAAGGGTGATTTCTTGCAAGGGCGAGAATAGATTCACGAGGACGCTAGCAGCTTGGCTAAGCGCCTCTTGAGGCGTAATGCTGCCGTTTGTCCAAATATCGATCAGTAAACTCTCTTTATTGATCGCATCACCGATCCGAGCGTCCTTAATTTCATATTTGACCTTACGCACAGGCATAAATACAGCGTCAATCTTGAGCGTATCGATCGGAGAACTATGATCTTCCTTAGAACGATCTACCGAACGATAGCCTTTACCACGCTCAATCGTTAGTTCCATTTCCAAAGTCGCACCCTCACTGAGAGTAGCGATGTATTGGTTAGGATTAACGATTTCGATGTCCGATGGCAAAGAGTGGAAACTGGTAGCGGTAACTAGCTTTGAACCGCGCTCTACCAAACGAATGATCTGCGGTGCTGAGCTGTAAGACTTCAGCACTAGTTCCTTCAGGTTGAGCATCAAATCCAAAACGTCTTCTCGCACGCCTGGGATCGTCGCAAATTCATGATTGACACCAGCAATGCGAACAGCAGTGACAGCCGCACCCTCAAGATTGGAGAGCAATACTCGTCTGAGCGCATTTCCAATGGTAATGCCTTGCCCCCGATCTAGTGGTTCCAGTACAAATTGGCTGTACTGGCTATTGTCTTTTTCTGTGTGGGATGCAACGCACTCAACCTGAAACTGTGCCATATTTGTACCGACTTAGTCTGCAAGAGTAAACGAAAATCAAAGGGGGATATTGAGAGATGGAAATTAGATAACTTAGGAAAAAGCAAAATGTATAGCGCGATCGCATTTGATCTTGCCTAAATCCTAAAATTACACACGTCTGCGCTTTGGAGGACGGCAGCCATTGTGAGGAATTGGGGTAATGTCACGAATCAGGGTGATTTCTAGACCAGCAGCTTGTAAAGCTCTTACTGCGGTTTCGCGTCCAGATCCAGGACCTGTAACCATTACTTCAACCTGACGCATTCCTTGTTCCATTGCTCTTCTAGCAGCAGATTCGGCAGCAGTTTGGGCTGCAAAAGGAGTGCCTTTTTTCGCACCCTTAAAGCCGCTAGCACCAGCTGAAGACCAAGAGATGACATCACCTACGGTGTCCGCGATCGTGACGATAGTGTTGTTAAAAGTAGACTGGATGTAAGCGACTCCATTAGGGACGTTGCGCTTATTCTTGCGTGCGCCAGTTCTACGAGTTGTTTGACGAGCCATTATTTCGTATTAATCCTTACTTACTTCTTACCTGGAGCCTTCTTCTTACCTGCGACCGTGCGACGACCGCCACGACGGGTACGCGCATTGGTGCGAGTACGTTGTCCGCGCACGGGAAGACCCATACGGTGTCTGCGACCTCGGTAACAACCGATGTCCACTAGGCGTTTGATGCTTAAACCTTCGAGACGACGCAGATCGCCTTCTACTTGAAAGTTGGATTCTACCTCTTGGCGTAAAGTTGTTACTTCAGGATCAGTAAGTTCTTTAACCCGCGTGTCAGGATTTATTTTGGTAGCTGCTAAGATTTTTTTGGCGCTAGTCAGACCAATTCCGTATATATACGTTAGTCCTATTTCAATGCGTTTGTCACGAGGAAGGTCAACTCCTGCAATGCGAGCCACTATAAGTCTCCCAATTTGTTGTCAGTTTTCGGTGTTATGTTTGCCCTCAAGTAGCCTTATAACAGGACTTGGAGGACGGATGGCTGTGCAACACAATCTTCGTGAGAACATGCGTTCCATGCAGTGGGTTAGCTACAGTTTGGCAGAAGCAAATTACGAAGACAGAATATTTTACAGCGAACTCTATAATATATTGACAATGGCAACTTCTGTCAATAATTTTGAGTATTAATTTTAAGGATTAGTTAAGATTAGTTTGACTAAGCCAAGGATCGTGAAATGTTGCAGCTAGTTATCGCGATCCCTGTCTATGGATGCAACTCCAGATATCGGACGATAGGTATAGCTGGCGATCGGTGGCGCAGTATTATTAGATAAATTGCTAGGCGATTGAGGTCGCGATACCTTCATAATATCTTCTTTGATCGCTTCTAGATCAACATAGCGATCGGCAACGTTAATTAAATGATCGCTAGTCATCGATCGCAAGCTTACCACTTCAACGCGAACGCCGCGATAGCTTGCGGCATCGACAGCATAGGCGAGATCCCCGTCACCACTAACCAGTACAGCCGTGTCATAGGAGCCAATTAGCGCCATCATGTCTACAGCAATTTCGACATCAAGGTTAGCTTTTTTGGAGCCATCGGGTAACTGAACGAGTTCTTTAGAAATGACGCGATAGCCGTTACGACGCATCCACAATAGGAAGCCCTGTTGTTTCTCGTTGGTGCGATCGACTCCTGTATAGAAGAAGGCACGTAGCAATCGTGAGCCATCGGTAAGGCACAAAAGCAGCTTGGTATAGTCGATTTCGAGTCCCAGTTGCAGGGCGGCGTAAAAAAGATTAGAACCATCAATAAAAATGGCAACGCGCCCTCGGTTCTCTAAAATTTGGTCGGCTTTGAAGCCAGAGTCTTGCTCGAAAGGTAACATGTTTTTGCCTATAGAACGTTTGTTATCTAGTGCTGCGGGATGGAGCTTTGGTATTAGCATGGATACTTAAAACCGTCCTAAGTGTTTTACCTAATTCAGAAAAACCACTAAAAAATTTTAATAAAATTCTTTTGATAAATTTCTTTAACAAAAGAGTTACAGCTTAGTTAAAAGTAAAAGTATAAGTCTAGGGATGAATCTAGAGAACTGGATTTAGCCCACTGATTTTTAAAATAGTTTTTAAAGAAATCTAAAGTATATTTAAAGTGATTTTAGAGTGGTGTTCAAAGGGAGTGAAATACATCTCGAAATCAAAACTCTAAATGTAATCAAATGTAATTAAATTATTGTTAAATCTTAATATTAACTATACACCATAAGTAAATATACTCATAGAGGTATATTCTAGATATTTTCGATACGTTGAAAAATTGGTGTTGGTAACGCTAAAGGATTCCCTGCTTTTAGCATTCCCCAATCTGTATGACTCCAATCAGGGGGAGATGTTTCATCAAAGTTTAAACCTAGTTGCTGATAGGCTGCAACGCTGATGTGTGGTGTGATTGGGGAGAGTAAATAAACGGCGATTCTGACTGATTCGAGCAAAGTATATAAAGTTTCGTTAACTTCTTGCTGTTTACCTGCTTTAAATAGCTTCCAAGGCGTAGTTTCGTCAATTAATTTGTTGCAATTCCAGATTAGTTCGAGGATTTTTTCACAGACTGCCCGAAAGTTGAGATTTTGGTAGTCAAGAGCGACGCGATCGCCTAAAGTTGTCGCTTGCTCAATTACGGGACGAATCAAATCTGATACTTCGCTGGAGTCATTGCGATCGCAAAGATCAATAGGCAGAGGAATAGTTTGTTGGCAATATTTACTTGCCATACCAAGGCTACGATTGAGCAAATTACCAAGGCTATTAGCCAAGTCGGCATTAACGATCGCAATAAATCTTTCTTCGTTAAAATCACCGTCTTTGCCAAATTCGATTTCCCTTAAGAAATAGTAGCGAATTGGGTCAGCGCCATAGCGATCGACAAGATCGTAAGGATCAATGGTATTCCCCAAAGTTTTACCCATTTTCAGCCCGTCTTTTGTTAGCAAACCATGACCAAATACTCGCTTAGGTAAATCCAAGCCAGCAGACATGAGCATCGCTGGCCAGTAAATTGCATGAAATCTTAAAATGTCTTTGCCGATAATATGCAAATTAAAGGGATACCACTTTTTGATCGCATTTTCGAGGGTTGGCTCGTCGTCAGGATCGAGTAAAGCCGTGACGTACCCCAATAAAGCATCGAACCAAACATAGATGGTATGAGTGGGATCGGTAGGAATAGGGAAACCCCAATCGAGGTTGACACGGGAGATTGAGAAATCCTGCAAGCCTTGTTTCATAAAGCCTAAGACTTCATTGCGGCGGCTTTCGGGTTGGATGAAGTTGGGGTTGGCTTCGTGAAATTTATCGAGTGCTGCTTGATATTTCGATAGGCGGAAAAAATAATTGGGTTCATCACGCCATTCGCAAACGACATTTGTATGGGTGGGGCAATGGTGACTGGCAGGAAGTTCGCGCTCTTCTTTAAATTCTTCGCATGCAACGCAATACCAGCCTTTTTGTTGATTGAGATAAATATCGCCTGCGTCATACACACGTTGAAAAAATTCGTTGACGATCGCCTGATGTTTGGGCGCAGTTGTTCGCGTAAACCGATCGAAACGAATATTAAATTTTTCCCAGAGTTTATAAAATTCAGCAACGGTGCGATCGCAATGTTCTTGCGGCGACAAATTATTTTTTTCGGCAGTGCGCTGAATTTTTTGTCCATGCTCATCCGCGCCAGTCACAAACATGACGGGATGTCCCTTGAGCCGATGGAACCGCGCAAAGGCATCCGCCGCGATCGTGGGGTAAGCACTACCAATGTGCGGACGATCGTTGACGTAAAAAAGTGGAGTGGTTAATGCGATCGGTTCAAGGGAGTTTGATTCTGGGGACATGGAAGACTCAACTCAGGACTAATACCATTTTGCAAAAAAATGGCAGTAAATGTAACAATAAATCCAAAAATTATTGACCGCGCCTCGCGCGGTCAATAAT
>CASBRC010000145.1 GCA_949128015.1 Synechococcales cyanobacterium PMM_0003 | reverse complement strand
GTCCATGAATTACGGAACCTTGCCCGTAACACTCCCATCGACACCAGCATTTGCTTACCATCGGGATAGATATCCAAAAGCTTAACTACCCAATCAGTATCAGGTGCAGTCGTCGCCGCATAGAGGATAAATTCGGGAATACCTGCGATCGCAAAATCATCCTCTAACTCATCGCTTTGATATACCAACACATCCCAACGCTGATGCACATTACGCTGATCGTAGAATCCGTAATTTGTGGAGGGATTGGGATTGCGGGGATCGTAGACGTAGATATCGGGTAATTGGTGATTGGTGGTTGGTGATTGGGAATTAAGTTGTTTATTTTCAGAGAGATAGAGATTTTTGGTGATTAGTGATTGGGGGAAATTTGAGAGTTCTAGCCAGTGATTTTTGCCCATCAGGAAAAGTTGGACGGGATTGCGATCGCAAATCCCGTTATCAATACCCTTAAGCCAGAAATCAAACCAATCCACTTGTAATTGGTCGATTTTAGAAACCGCAGCCTCACCAAAATCAATCTCGCCAACTTTTGGCAACCAAGGCATATGCTGCCAAGGTGCGACTACTAAATGTTGAGGTTGCTTAGTGGCGGCTTTAGCTTGGTGATAGGTGTTGAGCGTCGCCTCAATGAAAATATCCGCCCATCCTGCAATATGCAAGGCTGGTAAATCGTAGCGATCAAAATAACTGAGAGGATTCAACTTTTGCCAATATTCATCATCAGCTTTTTGATTCCCAATCCAATCGAAAAAGAAAGCACCAAAATCTCCAAATTGGGGATTCTTAAATAGTGCTATTTCACTTAATGGCGCAGTCTCTAACCATTTGCCAAGCTGCTTTTGTGCTTCAAAGAGTTTCGTGGATTGTGGTTCTTTCTTTAGATACCATGCGCGATTTTGCGCCAGTTGCAAGCCCCAACCTAAGTTGAAATCTAAACAAACCGCACCACCAAAATAGAACCAGCCATGATATAAATCCGCCGTTGCCATGCTCGGACAAATTGTAACTAGACCTTCAGGTTGCTGTACTGCGGCTTGAAACTGCGTCACGCCTTGATAGGAAAATCCATACATTCCCACTTTGCCACTGCTGCCTTCTAGCTCTTTCGCACACCATTCCACCGTGTCAAATCCATCGTCATATTCATGGCGAAATGGATAGAACTCACCTTCTGAAGTGCCACAACCTCTCGTATCTTGAATGACGACAATATAGCCTTGACTGGCATACCAACTAGGATGAGCGTAAGTACAAGTCGAGGCGATCGCACGACCATAGGGCAAGCGCATCAATAGCACTGGCAAAGGTGTATCAACATTTTTGGGGCGATAAATATCAGCCGTCAAGTTAATGCGATCGCGCATCGGTATCTTGACCTGACGCTGCACATTAACTTTGGAATGGAATGCAGTGAGTTTAGGAGGCATTGAGATATCCTAGTCTTGCTGCCATTCAGGAAAGACTTTTCTGATTTCAATTAATAAATCATCAAGTTCTTCTAAGGCTTGCATTACATCTATGCTTAGGCTGCCCAAATTATCTTTGAGAGACAATTGCACCAATAATTCACGATTACTTGCGATCGCAACAAATTTTTCTTTCAGAGCTTCAGGAGTGGACATATCTCAGTTTTTAGTAGGTTATTTTGGCTTGTAGTTTGGCTTAGACTCAAGAGACACAAGGTGCTTCTTGTTCTAAATAGCTATTTTAACTCAAAAGCTTATTATTTTTAGGCATTAAGTAGGTGGACGGAATAAATAACCCAAAACCAAAAGCTATGGCGCACGCGCAGCGTGCGCCATAGCTTTTGAGGTTTTGTATTTAGTTATGTCCACCTACTTAGCTACGAAATACTGGGATAATCCATGGATTGCCCCTGCAAAGAATTTGGGGTTTTAGGCGACTTTGTAAAAGTTAGTAGATAAGCTTAATAAAAAAGCTGTGGCGCACGTTGCGCGTGCACCACAGCTTTTTTATGTTTTAAGTTTTCTTTCGTTTTATTCGTAATCAATCAATTCATTCATGAAGTCAAACATGGCTATGTCAATTTAGAAATAAATAGAATTTAATAAAGGAGTTTATGTGTTTCCGAATTCTAACAGACTGAAATTGGCAGGAATTATTGGTTTACTTCTAAGTCTATCTTTCGGAACTTCTGCCCAAGCAGAAACTTGTTATCCTCTGGATGTAATCGGAGGTGATGGTACTGCGGTGACAAAAACTGTTTCTCCTTTTAGCACCTTAGTGACTAGAAACAACTGGAACACTGACTTTGCAGTGCCTAGCAATCGCGCTTTTACCAGCTATGAGGCGACCATCGTTACTGAGAGTAGTGCTAACTATGATGTTGAACTAAATTTGAAATATAGCGATAACAGTTCCAGCGCGTCTTACAAAAAATTCCCTGCGGAAATTGTTTTTGGTGAGCCACTAAAAGTAATTGGTTCTCCGAGAGCGCAACGCGATCCATATCAAGTCAATGTATTTGTCGGTGGATTAAATGCGATCGGTAAGACATACACCGTGTCAGTTACAGGTTGTATTTAGCCAAAAAGCTGTGGCACACGCTGCGCGTGTGCCACAGCTTTTTGGTTTTTATGAAGAAACAAAAAATTTTAAAAAGTGTTGCAAAGCGGCCCTAAATTTATGCACTATTTGATATTAGCGACAGATTATGATGGAACCTTAGCGACTGGAGGAAAGGTGTCAGATGAGACATTAGAAGCCCTCAAAAGCCTCCAAAAAACTGGACGCAAGCTCATTCTCGTAACAGGAAGACAACTAGACGATCTCTGTCAGGTATTTCCTGAAGTTGACTTATTTGATTGCGTGGTAAGTGAGAATGGAGCCGTATTATACTTTCCCTCAACCCGTGAAGAATTCTTGCTAGGCGGTATACCCATTGAAAGCTTTGTGCAGGAATTGCGATCGCAAAATATTCCCATATCAGTTGGGAAAGTCATCGTCGCTGCTTGGGAACCCCACGAGACTGCCATTCTCACCGTAATTCGCGAACTTGGTTTAGATTTACAGGTTATCTTTAATAAGGGTGCGGTGATGGTGCTGCCAGCAGGAGTAAATAAAGCTTCTGGACTACTTGCTGCTCTAGACCGTATGAACTTCTCGGTACATAATACGGTGGCGATCGGTGATGCTGAGAATGATCTGGCTTTTTTGAAGATAAGTGAGTTTGCTGTAGCCGTAGACAATGCCCTAGAATCGGTAAAGAGTGAAGTGGATTGGGTGACTCAAGGAAGCCGAGGCGATGGTGTTGTTGAATTAATCGATCGCTTACTGACCGAAGATTTACAAGAATCTTCGCTATTGCCAGAGCGTCATCACATTCTACTGGGCAAACTCAGCCTAGAGCAGGATGTCTATATCCAACCACTAAATCGCAATATTTTGCTGGCAGGTACTTCTGGTGGTGGCAAATCAACTCTAGCAACGGGACTACTAGAGAGATTTATGGAAAATGGCTATCAGTTTTGTATCATCGATCCTGAAGGAGATTATCAAAACTTTAATGGCACTGTTGTATTGGGAAATGTGCAGCAAGTCCCAAATCCCACAGAAATCATGGCAATTTTGAGTAAGCCAGACCAAAATCTGGTGGTTAATCTCATGGGCGTTAAGGTAGACGATCGCCCTGCATTTTTGGCGCAACTGCTTCCCTCTCTATTAGAAATGCGGGTGCGAACTGGAAGACCACATTGGATCGTCATTGACGAAGTACATCATATGTTCCCTTCCTCTTGGAATGCTGCGGTTACGCTGCCCCAGTCTGTCAATGGGATTTTGATGGTTACCGTTCATCCTGAACATGTGGCAGCTTCGGCTTTAGCTTTAGTCGATACGATTATTGCGGTCAAGACACCGATGCAGACAATTACTGATTTTTGTAAAACTGTAGAACATGAACTACCGACTGAGGAAATACCAGTAGAACTTGCCTCTGGAGAGGGAGTTGCTTGGTATTTAAAAACTGAAGAACAACCATTTCAATTTGAGGTGATACCGCCTAGACAAGAACGACAAAGACATATGCGAACCTATGCGGAAGGCATATTAGGTAACGATCGCTGCTTCTATTTTAGAGGTGAAGATGACAAGTTAAATTTAAAAGCCCAAAATCTCACGATGTTTGTCCAGCTATCAGCAGGAGTTGATGATCGCACTTGGCTACATCATTTGCATCGTCAAGATTATTCGACTTGGCTCCAAAATGCGATTAAAGATGAAACCTTAGCCGAAGAGGTAAGCCAAATTGAAACCACTACAGATATTTCACCTACTGAAAGTCGCGATCGCATTGCCTCAGCAATTGAGAAACGCTATACCTTACCTGCCTAATCAGCAATAGAAACCTTAAAACCCAAAAAGCTGTAGCGCACGCGCAGCATGCGCTACAGCTTTTTGGGTTTTGCATACCTACTTATATATCCACTAATTATCAAAGGTAAACCATTGACAGAAGAAACCCTTGATAATTCAACGCTGAATATCTCTTTAGTAGAGTCCAAATTAACGCCAAGAGCTTCTATTCGTAATAGTCTGCGTGCATCAACGCTCGATGGTGGACTCGCAGCAGCCTTCAATAGCATTACTGGCGGCGTTTTACTTAATAAATTTCTGCTCGATCTGGGTGCTAATGCGATCGAAATTGGCATGATCGCCTCTCTGCCAATGATCGCCAATCTTTTACAACCGCTCGGAGCGTTACTATCTAATCAGACTAACAGCCGTCACAACTTCGGACTATGGATATTTTTACCAGCGCGATTATTATGGCTGCTGCTACTCTTAGGAATTATTTTTAGTACCGATCGCCCCAAAATTCTTGTTTATTTGACTCTAGCTTTAATATCAATCTCCAACATTTTAGGCGCATTGGGCAGTGCATCATGGATGAGTTGGCTGGCGGCTTTGGTTCCATCTCGTTTGCGAGGAAGATATTATAGCGTTCGCCAAATCGTCAGTAATTTAGCAAGCCTAATCAGCTTACCTCTAGCGAGTTTAGTGGTGTCGGGATATAAGAATGCGATCGCAGGTTATGGCATTGTTTTGAGTGTTGGCATTGTCGCGGGACTATTGAGCTTAGGCTGTCAGCAATTTATGGAGGACATTAATCCACAGGACTATCAAGCCGCACATCCATCTTTACTCAAAGACTTGTCATCAACTCTAAGCGATCGCAATTTGAGGATTTTTCTAATTTACGCTGCTATCTGGGGCTTTGCGATTAACCTCAGCACTCCATTTTTTAATCTCTATATGCTAGATAATTTAGGCTTGGATATAACATGGGTGACTTTGTTTAATACGCTCTACACTGGTGCGAATATGTTGATGTTATTGGTGTGGGGACGTTTAAGCGATTACTTCGGCAATCGACCGTTATTGTTGTTTGCAGGAATTGCGATCGCTGTAACACCTCTCTTCTGGCTACTCGCCAATATGGCTCCCCTCCAAGCACATTTATTTATCTATCTAGCTTTGTTCCATATCGTTTGGGGTGGAAGTTGGAGTGCGATCGACCTTTGCACTAATAATATCCAAATTGCAATTGCGCCGATGGGACACCGCGCCACTTTTTTTGCGATCGCGGCGGCGATGACTGGAGTTAGTAGTGCTTTTGGTACAACTGTCGGTGGTTTCCTTGCTCAGGATGCTCACTATGAAGGTTTATTAGGAGTATTCTTTCTTTCTGCGATCGCGCGCGCGATCGCGCTGATTCCTTTATTATTTGTGAATGAAAATAAATAGTCACAATGCGGTTAGGAATAAGGCAAAACCTACGAATAGATTTGTAGCGCTTTGCGCTACAAATCTATTCGTAGGTTTTAAAGTCTCAACAGCATAAGCCATAAGAAAATTAGCGATCGGCAGTTGCTAGACGATCATCTTGAATCTGGCTTTTGGCAGTCTTGAACTCCGTTGCCATACGTTTTTGCTGCTCATCGCCAAAGCTCTCTTTGATGCGAGGAAACATTTCTGCTTCCTCCTCTTCCATATGGATATCTACCGCAGTTTCCAAACGAGCTAGAGCAGCTTTAAACGCCACTACGTCCTTACAATTCATCGCTTTAATCTGAGCGAGCGTTTGCTTCATCTCAGCTTGTTCGTCGTATAGCTCTTGAATATCATTGTAGTAAGGTTGCACCGCAGGGTAAAGGACTTGCTCCTCAGCTTCGGCGTGAGCTGACAAGTCTTGGTAAATCTGTCCAAAAAACTCCTCTAGCTGCTGCGGATCTTCGGTAGCGCGAATCTGACCAAACAGAGTGTTTACCTTGGTATGATCTAGACGAATCAGATCACAGATACTCATCTCATGATCGCTCCGACTGATGATGCCACCAGCAAGCCCACTCAGGGCGGCGATCGTATCTTGTACTCCAGCCCATAGCCCTTGAGCGGCGGGTTTGCCTGTGAGTTCGAGAGTACTCAGAGATTCCATAATCCCTTTCAGTTGCTCTTCATGGGCGCGATTTTCAAAGTTAACTGCGTTGAGAGGTGCGATCGCAACAGCAATATCCGCGCCAACTACTTGAGCAGCTTTATGGACTAGCACTCCAGCCATTGCTTGCGTATGCTTGAGCAGTTCATGCTTGGAGACCTTCTCAAATAAGGTGAGATCTTCATCTTGCATCATCTTCTCAACCTCTTCAGCTTCTTTCTGGATCAAAGCGTTGGGTTCGGCTTTAATTCCATACTGAACGATGACAGTATCGATAATGCCCAAATTTTTGCGATCGTCGCGTAGAAAAGCTTCAAATCGATTGGAAAGATCGCGATCGGGACAGGCTTCAACCAAAGCTTGTTCGTTGGCAATCAATACATTCTGCAAGAATTTCATTTCCGCTAGTTTGCCAGCGATCGCAGTACGCTTATTGTCTTCGAGTTGTACGGGCATGTGATTAATTCTCTCTAAAATTATAGATATTGGTGATTAGGCAGAAGAGAAGGGATAAAAATCACCCTCTTCTGTATAGACGCTACTGTCTTACATCTGCATGAGCTTTATCCCAAGCATCTTGCACCGCATGTTTAGCCTTATCCCAAGGCAATCCTGCCCGTCCATGCTGGGCGCAGTGGGTTTCATACTCCCGCTTCAGTTGGGGTTCGACTTCATAAAAGTTTTGATCGGTAGAGCGATCGTAACCTTCATAACCAATGCGATAAGCCGATTGGTAATCATCGTATTGCAAGTTGGGATCGGCATAGGAACGACTGGTATAAGATTCACGCCAATGATTATCTTCAAAGGTAGGGTTGACACTTTCGGCAGTGACTTTACCCGCTAATCCACCGATCACTGAGCCGACCACTGCGCCGACAACTCCTCCTACTGGACCACCTACAGCTGCACCGATTAAGGTTGCGGCTGTACCAGCTCCAGCAGCTCCTACACCTGTACCAACGGGATGCGCTCCAGGTTCATTGGAAATAGGATCGCGATTGGCATCATTTTTATCTGTTTCAGACATATCTTTATCACTATTCATATCAGTTTTAACGACACTTCTATTGCTATTCATGTTGATTTTTTCTCTAAATTATTTGGATCGAAATTAGACTGAGATCAAAGATTTACTACCTAGAGATTTGCTCTCAAAAGGTGATAAATCAGATGCAAACTAAATGCTATATAGCAATTAAGAATCATTTGCATTTTGAGTAGGGCTTCGATTAAGCTCAGCCATCAATATCGCTAGCTGAGCTTAGTCGAAAAGCCTTTTACATGTCATTTAGGATTACTATAGATCTAAGTAAAGCCAGAATATTCAAGTAGGACAATGTTTGATATTCTGGTAAAGAAAGATTTTTCTTGTGTGAGTTATTTTAAAGATTTAGAAGACTAATTTCTGGTTCTTCAATAACTTACAAAAAAGATTAAATCAATTCTTTATAGACCCATTTTAGCCTCTTGTATTAAGGATGGTTGTAACGAATTAAATAGTTATAAAACATCTTATACAATCCAGACAATACTCAAACAAAAAGAGTATAAGAATATGCCCCTTTGGGGCGTATTCTTACTTTTTGCCTAACCATTTTGCGGCGATCGCACCGATCGCTGCACCGACTAATGGATTGCTGAGAAACTTAGCTAAAGCAGGTTGATCTGCTAACACTTCATGGAAAATGTCAGGATGAGAATGATAGACAAAACCAGCTAATTTACTAACATCTTCCGCGTTCATCCGATTGGGATTGCGGGTGGATAAGCCCAACTGCTTCTCTAAATCGCGATCGCTAAGTCCGCGCTTCTTTAGCTGGCTAAAAAATTCTCTTGCCACATCGTCCCGTTCATTGGGTTTAATCTTTGCGATCGCCTTTTGTAGTTCTGGCTCCATTTGAGCCGACGAAATGCGATCGGGATTAAACATATCGCTGAAGATATTGCGTCGTTCTTCTCGCGAAGATCTTTGGGCAAAATCATCAAAGTCTTGATAATTTTCGCGATCGTCTGAGAGAGTTTCCTTGTCGCCAGCCGCCAAATCCTTCATAATTTGGCTCTTGTAATCATCATTATTATTTGGCATAGTATTTGGTATATGGTTAAGTGGTTCCTGATTGATCCCAAGCATCCCGAACTGCATGTTTAGCTAGCTCCCAAGGTAATTCTATATTTCCATGTTTGGCACAGTAGGATTCATAGTCTTGTTTGAGATTGAGTTCGGCTTCATCAAAGCTTTGATTAGCATAGCGACCGTAGCTCTCATGACCAACTTCATAAGCAGCTTCATAATCTTCAAACTGGCTTCCTTGAGCCGCATAGGGACGAGAGCTATAGTTCTCCCGCCAGTAAACATCATTAAACAAAGTAGATTGCATATTCATCATGTTCTCTTTTAACTACAAAAATTTAGCTCGGTTGTTGATAGGCAATCTGCTTAGACCGCATATCATAACGAGCCGTCAAAATCAGTTGTTTGTCTGGGGCATACATCAGGACAGTCAAGTCTTGATTGGGAAAGTTATGCCGAAAGCCTTGAGTCAAAGATTTAGCTAGATTTTTGACATCACTAGGCAAAACCTTAGGCGAGATCACCACTCCTAATTTGTTGTTGTCACGAATATAGACATCTCTAACTAAACCTTTGCTAGTTTCCATCACCCAATCTCCAAAGTCTTGTCCCTGACTAGAATTACCTCTAGCTAGCTGTCCATACTCCGCCGACTGACTGGTTTCTCTAGAATTAACGGCTTGGGTTGTACTAGCTCCACAAGCAGTTGTAAAAGTGAGGATCAAAACTAATGCCAATATAGAAATTAGCTTGCGAGCTTTGTGAAAAATGTTCATTCTTTACTCCTAAATTTTATAGTGGATTTCACAAAATAAAATCCAAACCTAAAAGGTTGTGGCGCACGCGCAGCGTGCGCCACAACCTTTTAGCGTTTAAGCTTCTTTCGCAAAGTAGTTGTTTAAAAATGTACTTGCAAAAGATAAAACAATCGGTGCAAGGATAAATGCAATAAGTCCATTCATCGCGAAGCCTGGAGCCAGAATTGAGGCTAACCACAGACAAAATCCATTCACTACTAAGGAAAAGATTCCCAGAGTTAAGAAAGTGATCGGAAAAGATAAAGCTGTAAGAATTGGTCTAATGAAAGCGTTGACTAATCCAATGATCACTCCTGCCACCAGCGCTGAAGGAAAATTAGCAATATCCACGCCTGGTACAACGATGTCAACCACAAGTAGACTCAATGCAGTTGCTAAAACCGTAAACAAGTATCCCATCATATTTTTTCTCCTAGTAAATTAGTAAATTATTTGATGAACGTTGTTGATGGCGCTTAGCGCCATCAACAGCATTCTTAGTTGTTTCTTGCTTGTTCTTGCTGTTTAGAGATTGCCCATACAGCATGAATCACTCCTGGTACCCAACCTAAAAGGGTGAGTCCAATGTTGATCAGTAAAGTGCTACTAATCCCATAAGTTAGCAAGATAGCTAAAGGTGGCAGCACAACTGCCAAGACATATTGCAATAGTTTCATCTTTAATCTCCTAAATAATTTCCATGAAAGTGAAGCCAAGATTTGAGATCCAAAATCTTGCAGTGTCTAACGTTCAGACGCTTTACCCTGCCAAATTTCTTGAAGTCGGTCTTTAACTTCATGCTCTTTTTGAGCAACTACCTTACCTAACTCACCAAAATTGTGTTCAATTTCCACTTGCTTTTGGTGTAAAGGTAAAGTTCCGCTTGCCTCTGCTTCAGTTTTGTTCTGCTCATACCAAGTTTTGGCATTTTCCCATTTATGCTTGACCTCAATATAGCGATCGCCATATTGCGCTAACAATTTCTCATCCAAGATCGCCAATTGAGACTTGAGTTTGAGATACTGCTGCTGAAGCAGTCCCGACTCTTGACTTTCTCTGATGTTGTAGACGGCGGTGCTTAGCGCTGACTTTATCGAGTCATCATGGATGTCGGTGTCAAGGTCAGTTAGAACTTCACCAATTTCTCGATCCAACCGTTTTTGGCGGGCATCAATTTGTGCTTGAAGTTCTTGCAATTTTGCTCGTTGCTGAGCAATTTCTTGCTGTCTTTGATGTGTACCTCCCTCAATCGCGCCTTCAATCGAAGCCGTTATTTCTTCGGGATCGTGTTGTTCTCTTACTCTCAAATCAGTAAGCATCGTAGAAATGGCTTCTTTGATGATCAGCCCAATCTCGCCTGATCCTTCTTTTAGTTCTGAGATCGCTTGTGAAACTGCATCTCTAACAATTTCGCGTATATTCTCAATTCTAAGTTTTCCAGTCCCTTTTACTTTTTCAAGATTGGCGTTGATTTTTTGTTTAATTGGTTCAGACATAGTTGGTATATCCGTTGGTATATCCAAAGTAGTTAGTAACTGATGTGAAGTATTACCTCTCATCCTATAGCCCCTTCTCCTGCGGGAGATAGTCTAGGGATGAGGGTTCTCTTTACCACAAGCCCCGAACTGGAGCTTGGGGAGTGCTAGGTTCTGTCGATGGCATTGGTTCTGTCATCGCTGGTTGAGCTTCCGTTAGGATTGGGCGAACTAACGCTAGAACTTCATCGGACGTAGCGTAACCATCAAATGCTTCAGAACTAAAGGGGATCGGATCATCTCCGCGATTTTCGTTGTAGATGACTTCCGTAGGATCTTTAATCCAAGGACGCACATTGACATTCAATAATGATTGTCGTAGTTCACGGATACCTGCTGCATGACGCGCTTCTACGGAATGAATCCCTAAAGCTCCAGCGAGAACTGTTTTACCAGCATCACCTGCGGCTTGTAAATTGGGAACTTGACCTTTGTAAGCCGCTACTCCCAAATCCTCAATATATTGTGCTGCTAGTAGCAAGTCAGTAGGATTTGCAAAGGGATCGCGACCTAAAATCGCTTTGTAATTAGGATTAGTGGGAATCATCACAGCATCTGGGTTTCCACCTAGCGATCGCAAAACGGCTGATAGATCCGTAACGTGCTGTGCTTCATCTTGACCATATGCAGTCAAGGCTGCTCTGGCGGTACTAGGAAGCCCAAACACAGCTTCATTTTGTACGGCGCTATTCGCCCGACGATAAAAATCTGCTTCTAACTTCTCTAAAGTTAACGCATATTCTACGACTTGCCGTGGAGTCATCGTTGGATTTTGAGCAGTAGCATTTGGCACAAATAACAGAGATAGCATTAATAGTAGTGCGAGGGATGCGCACTGAACTGAAGCAAAAACCTTGAGTAGATTTTGTTTCAACGTTTTTGTAGCTTTGATGATTGTTGGCGCAATTGCCTTAAAAAAGAGTTTCATAGTTTCATATCTCCGTGGTTTAAGCGACTAACGAGCCATTAATTGGATTGTTCAAAATGTTGAGTGAGCTGACCGCAGAGATAATCTGCTTGGGTGTATACAACTCGTCGTAAGCACGTCCCTTAAATGGATTCAAACTTGCTTGCAGATCAGCATTTTGAACCAGTCTCTCGCTGTCAGGCTCAGTAGTTGGTCTTCCTAAAAGCGATCGCACTCCTGCGGCATGGCGAGCTTCAACGGAAACAATGGAACCTGCTGCTAGAAGATAGGTGGGATTAGTTAAGCTAGGACCAGCACCGTTATAGGCGTGGACTCCTAGGTCTTCTAAAATGACTGCTGTATTCAAGATTTTCATGCGATCGCTGACTAGCATCTCTAGTCCTCGTTGATTGAGGCTCAAATCACGGGTTTGGAACGTGGCATTATTTCCTAAAACATCACGCAAGAACTTGACATGCTCGGCTTCATGTCTGCCCAAAGCTTGCAAATAATCAAGTTCTTTATTATCGATAATCTTGCCACTTTCAATCACGGCTATATAAAATGCTGCTTCTAGTTCTTCTAACAACAAAGCAAAGTTGAGAATACCAATATCGTTTGCATTAAAGGTCAGCATTTTCATGCTGCCCATATTTTGCGCCATTAGAGCTTGAGGAACTCCTGCTAGCATTGCTGTGCCTAAACCAACAAGTCCCCATTTCATTACCGATCGACGCGAAGTCGATGTATTTGTTTTTAACAATAAGTCTGGAAAGGTCATAGCGGTTATCCTGTAAAAAGTCTTGCCGAAACTATCCAAACATTGCTTGAGATTTTGAGGTGATTTCTAAAAATCTCAAAGTGTTTGTGTCTTAGAAAAGGCTAACATTCCCATGGTTGAAATCGTGTTGTAGTAAGTGTTTAAATAGTTAGAGATGTATGTTTTGTATGAGTAATTATCAAATCTTAACTGCTTCAAAACCCAAAACCTAAAAACGACGCTTTCTGGTTTTAAATCAGATTAAAAATAAATCAAACCCATATTTTTTATAAAAGTCCCGC